>CALMXT010000347.1 GCA_937871125.1 uncultured Zoogloea sp.
GCAAATGCTTCAGCGACTCGGCGATGGCTTCCTGCGGATACTCGTAATCCTCCAGTTGACCGGAGAAGTAGCGGTCATAGGAAGCCATGTCGAAGTGACCATGCCCGGTCAGGCAAAAGAGGATGGTCTTGGCTTCGCCGGTCGCCTTGCAGCGCAGGGCTTCGTCGATGGCGGCGCGGATCGCGTGGCAGGACTCCGGCGCCGGAATGATGCCCTCGGCGCGGGCGAACTGGACACCGGCCTCGAAGGTGGCCACCTGCGGCACGGCAATCGCCTCCAGCAGTTTTTCGTGGAAGAGTTGCGAGACCAGCGGCGAATCGCCGTGGTAACGCAGGCCGCCGGCGTGGATACCGGGCGGCATGAAGTCGTGACCCAGCGTGTACATCTTCATGATCGGGGTGTAGCCGGAGGCATCGCCATAATCGTAGGTGTAAGCGCCCTTGGTCAGCGTCGGGCAGGAAGTCGGCTCGACGGCGACGCAACGCAGGTTGGTCGCGCGCTTATCTCCGGCCGCCTTGTCGGCGAGGAAGGGAAAGGCGATGCCGCCGAAGCTGGAACCACCACCGCAGGGACCAAAGATCACGTCGGGGTAAAGCCCGATCTTGTCGAACTGCTTCTTGGCTTCCAGGCCGATCACGGTCTGGTGCAGCAGCACATGATTGAGCACCGAGCCCAGGGTGTAGCAAGTGCCGGCCTCGGCTGCGGCTTCCTCGACCGCTTCGGAAATCGCCAGGCCGAGCGAGCCCTGGCAGTTGAGATCGGCGGCCAGCGCGGCGCGCCCGGCATTGGTCAGATTGGTCGGGCTGGCGAAAACTTCCGCGCCCCAGGTCTGCATCATCGAGCGACGGAAAGGCTTCTGCTGGTAGCTGACGTTAACCATGAAAACGCGCACCGGCAGGCCGAACATCTGGCCGGCGTAGGCAATCGAAGAGCCCCACTGGCCGGCGCCGGTTTCGGTAGTCAGCTTTTTTGTCCCGGCCAGCTTGTTGAAATAGGCCTGCGGCACAGCAGAGTTCGGCTTGTGCGAACCGGCCGGCGAGACGCCTTCATATTTGAAGAAGATTTTGGCCGGCGTGCCCAGCGCCCGCTCCAGACGCAGCGCGCGGCACAGCGGCGCCGGGCGCCACTGGGCGTAAATCTGGCGAACGTCCTCGGGAATCGGGATCCAGCGCTCGGCCGACATTTCCTGCTCCAGGATCGGCCCAGGGAAGATCGCGCCCATCGCCTCCGGCGGGACCGGATTGCCATCCGGCCCGAGCGGCGGCGCCGGCGGGTTGGTCATGTCGGCGACAACGTTGTACCAGTGGGTGGGGATTTCTTCTTGTTCTAGATTGATGCGCAGCGGTGTCATTTTCTCTCCCTGAAGCTTTGCCGCAAAGGCGGTAAATTACTCCAAAAGCCACGTCCGACCAAGGGCGAGGCGCAGTTTTGCCCGTCGGTTTTGGCCTCTTTTGAGCGGTCGACCGCAACAATCGACCAGCCGAGCAGGTAAAGTACGGCCTGAACTTTCCGCCCATCCCGAACCGATCCCGTGTCCACCGCCATCGCCCATCCACTGCTCTGTCACCCGGCCGCCCCTTGGCCGGCACGTCACCAGGTATCGGCCAGTGCACACCTGACTGCCGAAGGCACCCTCGCGCTCTGCTACGAACTGCGGGGCGACGCGGACAAGCTCCGCATCCCCGCTCCGCAGCCACCCGGCGCGGCCGACGACCTCTGGCAGAGCACCTGCTGCGAAGCCTTCGTTGCTGCGGTCGACGGCGTGGAATACCGCGAATTCAACCTGTCGCCGTCGGGCCAGTGGGCCGCATATTGCTTCCTTGCCTATCGCGAACGCGATGCTGGCTTCGTTCCAACAGTTGCGCCGGAATCGGACTTTCGGCGCACTGCCGATGGCTTCAGGCTGACCGCACGAATTGCTCCCGAGTTGTTGCCGCCAGCCACCGTTTTCCAGATCGGCCTGACTTTGGTTCTCGAAGCCACCGATGGCGGCAAGAGCTACTGGGCTTTGGCCCACGGTGCCGCGCAGCCCGATTTTCATCTACGTCAGAGTTTCGCGCTGACCCTTGCCCACCCAATTTGCCAACCATGACCTCAAGCATCCAGTTCGGCATCGACCGCCTGCTCGCCGACCCCGCACTGCGTCGTCCGCTCGCCGGCCGCCGCCTCGCCCTGCTCGCCCACCCCGCCTCGGTGACCGCCGACCTCACCCATTCGCTGGACGCGCTGGCTACCCTGCCCGACATCAAGCTGAGCGCCGCCTTCGGCCCACAACACGGGCTGCGTGGCGACAAGCAGGACAACATGGTCGAGTCGCCGGATTTCATCGATCCGCAACACGGCATTCCGGTATTCAGCCTCTACGGCGACGTGCGCCGCCCGACCGCAGCGATGATGGACACCTTCGACGTGCTGCTCGTCGACCTGCAGGATCTCGGCTGCCGCATCTACACCTTCATCACCACGCTGCGCTACGTGCTGGAAGCAGCGGCGCAGCATGGCAAATCGGTCTGGGTACTCGACCGCCCGAACCCGGCCGGCCGCCCGGTCGAAGGCCTGAGCCTGCGCGATGGCTGGGAAAGTTTCGTCGGCGCTGGCGCGATGCCGATGCGCCATGGCCTGACCATGGGCGAACTCGGCCGCTGGTTCGTCACCACACTCAAACTCGACGTCGACTACCGCGTCATCGAAATGCAGGGCTGGCAGCCCGATGCCGCCCCCGGCTACGGCTGGCCGCTCGGTGAACGCCCCTGGATCAACCCGAGCCCGAATGCCCCCAACCTGTGGATGGCGCGCGCCTACGCCGGCACCGTAATGCTCGAAGGCACGACCCTCTCCGAAGGGCGCGGTACGACGCGGCCGCTGGAAATCTTCGGAGCACCGGATATCGACGCCCGTGCCGTCCTCGGCGAAATGCGCGCCTTCGCCCCGCACTGGCTGGCCGGCTGCCAGTTGCGCGAAAT
>CALMXT010000348.1 GCA_937871125.1 uncultured Zoogloea sp.
AGTTCGGAGCCGGTCACCCGCGGCTTAAGCCCAGCTGCCTGGGGACGTTAATCCATCCGCAGCGCTGATTCCTCGCGGGCGGCCCGCCAGTGCTTCGCCCATACCCTTCCTTTTCAATCGAGGTGACCCAAATGACCCTCTGTGCCGATCTCCGCCATGTCATTTACGCGCTTTCCGACGCTCTCGACCTGGTTGGTGTGGACGACGTCGCCCACGGCAAGCGGGTCGGCATCATGGCCGCCGAGTGTGCGCGGGTCGGGGGATACAGCGACGAGGAGGTGTCCTTCCTGTTCGATCTGGGCATGCTTCACGATATTGGGGTTTCATCCACGCGCACCCACAGCCATCTGGTCGAAACCTTCGATTGGGAAGGCTCCCAGGTGCATTGCGAAGTGGGCTATGCGCTGCTGCGCGGCTTCTCGCCCTTGCAGCCGATGGCTTTGCCGGTGCGCTTCCACCATACCCGCTGGGAGAAACTGGTGCGTCTCGACGTGCCGCCCGAAATCAAGCGTCAGGCCAATCTCGTCTATCTCGTGGACCGGGTGGATGCGTTTTCGGCCGGTCACTACGCCGACAACTCGCTGCTGCTGTTCACCGACGAAATCCGCAGCAAGATCGCCGAGCATGTCGGCAGCTATTTTTCGCCGGAGCTGGTCGAGTTGTTTCTTACGGCTTCCCGCACCGAGGCCTTCTGGCTGATGCTCGAACCTCGCTCGATCCAGGCCTGCCTGAACGACATGCAGGCCAAGAGTCGCAACTATCCGGCCAGCACGGGCGATCTCAAGCGGCTGGCCGCCATTTTTGCCCGCATCGTCGACGCCAAGAGCCCGTTCACCGCCGAACATTCCGTGGGCGTTGCGCGGCTGGCGCGTTTTCTGGCCGAACGCCTCGGCATCGATGCCGGCAACTGCGACATGCTCGAGATTGCCGGCCTTCTGCACGATCTCGGCAAGTTGCGCGTGCCTGACGAAATCCTCGAAAAACCCGGCAAGCTCGACCCCAACGAACGCAAGATCATCAACACCCACAGCTACGAAACCTTCCAGATCCTGCGCAATATCGGAGGTTTCGAGGATATCGCCCGCTGGGCGGCCTACCATCATGAAGAGCCCGACGGCAGCGGCTACCCCTTCCACCTCAAGGCCGACGCCATGCCGCCGGAGGCGCGCATCCTGCGCGTCGCCGATATTTTCCAGGCGATGGTTCAACTCCGTCCTTACCGCTCGGGCCTCAGTGACGCGGAGGTTGGCGCCTTCATGCGCGAACTCTCCGACGCCGGTCGTGTGGACGCGAACATCGTGGCCACCCTGCTGGCCGATCTTCCGGCTGCAAGGCGCGCGGCCTGCCCGAACTGCGCCGATCTGCTGGAGGAGGCGGGGGTGGCGGTTGCGTGAAGGGGCGATGCGATTCCGCGCCGCGTCCGTTCCGTTATCGCTTCATCCGGCTCGCGCCGGCATCCGTTCGGCCACGTAGCCTGCCATGCCTTTGGCGAGTTCCTGCTCGCCGACGAACACCTCGCCCAGTTTCTCCCGGCGCAGCAGTACGGCGCCGTCTTCGCTGTCGGAGCGCAGCACGGTTTCGATATCCGGGTTGAGCTTGCGGGCGATGTCGACCATTTGGCGGCTGGCCAGCGGATCGGGGGTGGTGACGACAAGCATCGCGGCGCGGGTGATGTGCGCCTGGACGAGGACGATGGGGTCGGAGGCGTCGCCGGAGACGGCGGCCTTGCCGGCGGCGCGCAGGCTTTCGATGACTTCCCGGTTGCTGTCGGCCACAACGTAGGGAATGTGACGTGTGTCGAGGGTGGCGGCGATATGGCGGCCGATCCGGCCAAAGCCGACGATCACGACTTGCCCCGAGAGCAGTTTGCGGTCGGTGGACATGGGCAGGGCGGCGAGCGGATCGTCGCGCAGATCGAGCTTGCGAGCCCAGGCCGAATGCGTGCGTGCCCAGGCCTGGGCGGGTTCGATGGCGGCGAAGAGCAGGGCGTTGACGGCGATGGAGATCAGCGCGCCGGCGAGGATCAGGTTCTGGGCTTCGATGCCGAGCAGGCCGAGGGAGAGTCCCAGGCTGGCGAGGATGAAGGAAAACTCGCCGATCTGGGCAAGGCTGGCGCCCACCGTCAGCGCGGTGTTGAGGGGATAGCGGAAAGCCAGTACCAGCGCGATGGCGGCGATGGTCTTGCCGACCAGGATGATGGCCACCACCACCGCGACCTTGCCCGGTGCATCGGCAAGTACTGCCGGGTTGAAGAGCATGCCCACCGATACAAAGAACAGCACCGAGAAGGCGTCGCGCAGCGGCAGCGAGTCTTCGGCGGCCCGGTGACTGAATTCAGACTCCCGCATCATCATGCCGGCGAAAAACGCGCCCAGCGCGAAAGAGACGTCGAAGAGCAGCGCCGAGGCATAGGCGACGCCCACGGCGGCGGTGATCACGCACAGCGTGAACAGCTCCCGCGAGCCGGTTCGCGCCACCAGCCACAGCACGCGGGGAAAGGCCCGGCGTCCGACGACCAGCATCAGCGCGATGAAGGCCGACACCTTGGCGAGGGTCAGTCCGACGGTCAGGGCCAGCGCCTGCAGATCGGCGGCAGGCGCTGGCCCAGGGGAGGCGGAATGCGCACCGAGCAAGGGCGCGAGGGCCGGCAGCAGCACCAGCACCAGCACCATCGCCAGATCCTCGACCACCAGCCAGCCAACCGCGATGCGCCCGTTGGTGGATTCGAGGCTGCTGCGGGCTTCGAGTGCGCGCAGCAACACCACGGTGCTGGCCACCGACAGGGCCAGACCGAAGACGACCGCCTCGCCTGCCGGCCAGCCCCAGACGAGGGCCGTGCCGGCGCCAAGCGCGGTGGCGACGGCGATCTGCACGATCGCTCCCGGCACGGCGATCTTGCGCACGGCGAGGAGATCGTCCAGCGAAAAATGCAGGCCGACGCCGAACATCAGCAGCATCACCCCGATTTCCGCAAGCTGGCCAGCCAGCGCCATATCGGCGACGAAGCCGGGCGTTCCCGGCCCGATCATCACGCCGGCAAGCAGGTAGCCGACCAGCGGGGGCATGCGCAGGCGGGAGGCGACAAAGCCCAGGATCATGGCGAGGCCGAGGCCGGTGGCGATGAGGGCGATCAGGGAGACGTTGTGGGGCATCGGACTGGGAGACCTTGTATTGCTGTTGGACGCGGGTGTTCGACGCCGGACGTGTCTACGCGTTCAGAATCGGGCGCATTTTATGCTTGGAAATGTCAGAACGCGCCCATCGAAAGCCCGGTGGCAAAGGCGGCACCGAGTTCCTCGCCTTTTTCGAGGTCGGCGGCCTGCACCGTTTTGGCCGCCAGAATGGCTTCCGTCGTCTGGGCGTGGGTGCAGACGATCAGTGGCGGAGCGATTTCGCGCAGGCGCCAGCCGGTGGCGATGCGGGCAATCTGGCGGGCCGCGTTGCTTCCGTCGCTGCCGGCGCAGATCAAGCTGGCGTAGGGGCGGCCGTTGATGCGGTCGAGGGCGCCGTAATAACTGCGGTCGAAGAAATCCTTCATCAGCCCTGAGATGGCGGCGAGATTCTCGGGGGTGGCGAAGACATAGCCATCGGCGCCGAGGACGTCGTCGGGACCGGCATCGGGCGCATGCAGCAGGCGCACCGTGAGGTCCGGCTCGCAGGCCGCGCCGCGGGCGACGGCCCGGATCATCTGCTCGGTGGCGCCGGTCCAGGAGTGATAGACGAGCAGGAGCGTCTTGTGCGCGGGGTCGGTCATGGTCGGACAAAGGGCTGGGCGATGTTTCGAGCCTAGAGCGCAAGGGGCGCCGGGTCAATGTTATGAGCGCATTCGGACGGCTCGATTGCAAACGTAATCCATTCCGGGCGAGTATCGATGGGGTCGATACGCAGTTGCGGGAACATAGGAGAGCTGTATGGGTATTTTGCAGACGCTGGCGGCATGGCGCCGTGCCTTTAGCGGCGGCTTATTGCGGCACGAGGAAGCGCCGTCGGACGATGCTTCCGTATCGGCCGACACGGCACCGACCGGAAATGAAGCGCTTGCATCCGCGCCAATGCCACCGGAATCGGTTGCGATTGTTCCGGACTTGACGCATTCCCTTGTCAGCCCGGAGCCGGAGCCGGAGCCGGAGCCGGAGCCGGAGCCGGAGCCAGAGCCAGAGCCAGAGCCAGAGCCAGAGCCAGAGCCAGAGCCAGAGCCAG
>CALMXT010000349.1 GCA_937871125.1 uncultured Zoogloea sp.
GTTGTCTGGACGAAGGGGAGAGGATATTGCTGCAGGCCGAGGGCATGCAGGAGGGCTACGCTGCCTACAACCTCGCCTGCGTTGCGGCTTTGCGTGGCGATGTGGATGCGGCCTTGGCTTGGTTGCGGCTATCGCGGGAGAAAGGATACTTGCCTTCCGCATCCCATATCCGGGCGGATCGCGACTTTGACGGCATTCGTGCGGCGCCGGCCTTTGTGGCGGGCTGGCGGGCGCTGTTCGGGCCGGATGAGCCCTGGGTTTGACGACGAAGCCGGCGCCGACGCTTCGGGTTTGCACAAAGCGATGCTTGCGGCGCGGGTTTGGCCGCATGATCTTGCGAGGCGGCTGCCGGAATGTCGGCAGTAGATGTTTTTTTGAATGGTGTTTTTGAGGAGAGTATTCGATATGAGAATCGGCACGCTGTTGTTGCTTCTGGTTCTGGCTGCGACGGCCGGTTTTGTGAGCTTGAACTGGGATGCCATGCTGGCGCCGGCCGATTTGTCGATTGGCGTGGCGACGGTGAAGATGCCGTTGGGCTTGGTGATGCTGGGTTTGATGGTTTTGATTACCGCGCTGTTCCTGATCCTCGTGGTGTGGTTGCAGACGTCGGTGTTGCTGGAAACCCGCCGTCAGGCCAAGGAGATCAAGGCCAGCCGGGAACTGGCGGATCAGGCGGAGGCGTCCCGATTCACCGAGCTGCGCAGCTTCATCGAGGCGGAGCTGGGCCGGCGGGGTGGGCAGGGCGGCGAATCGCAGGCGGCGCTGCTGGCCCGCATCGAGCAGCTCGACCGCGACTTGCGCCTTTCGATCGAGCAGTCCGGCAACACCTTGGCGGCCTATATCGGCGAGTTGGAAGACAGGCTGGAAAAGACGGTGCCACCGTCCGGCCACTGAGGGCCGGTCCGGCGCGCCGGGCTTACACCTGTACGACGCCCAGGCTGCGCAGCGCGATGAAGAGCGCGGCGCCGATCAGCAGGTTCTTGAAGCTCACGTAGCAGATCATGTCCATCGCCGACGCGCGGCGATAAAGATGGCCCCACCACGGGCCTTCTTTTACGTAAGGCTTGGCGTCGAGGCGCACGAAGATTTCGAAAACGCTCCAGCCGAACCAGCTGCCGATGATGGCGCCGGCTTCGAGGCGGCCGAGGGCGGCGAGCACCCAGGCGATGGTGGCGCCGATGGCGAGGGCGAAGCCGGCGAGCTGGATGGCCTTTTTGGCCGGCTGGCCCTTGCCGGCCCAGGGCCACAGGTGGTCGCGGATTTCGGCCATCAGCCAGGCGAGGCCGCTTGCGTTGCCGTAGGCGGGTTGGCGCAGTTCGTTCTTGTCGGCGATGGTCATGCTGAAGCGCCTTTCTTTGTGCGGTCGGCCGGGGCGGGATAAATGGGAATGAAGTAGCCCTTGCCATTGATCGGGGTGAGGGGCTGGCCGGTCTTTTCGCGGTGTTTGCGTTCCTGGGCCAGGGGCGGGCAGGCGTGGTCGTCGTAGTAGAGAACCATGCAGTCGAGGCAGAGCATGCATTCGCGCTGGTCGATGTTGCCTTTGGAGTCGATGGCGAGCGAGCCGCAGCCCTTGGCGCAGGCTTTGCAGCTGGTGCATTCGTCCTTCCGCTTGAGGCCGAACCAGCGGAAGGTGGTGGGCATGGCAAGCGCCGCGCCCAGCGGGCAGAGATACTTGCAGAACGGCCGTTCGACGAAGATCGCGAGGCCGAGCAGGCTGGCGGCGAACAGGCTGTAGGGCCAGCTGCGGTTTGTGATGCCGACCAGGAAGGTGGTCTTGAAAGGTTCGACTTCGGCGAGTTTTTCGGCCAGACCCATGCTGAAAAAGGACACTGCGAGCAGCCCGAAGAAGATCGCGTACTTGAGCCACTTCAGCTTGTCGTGGATGGCTTGGGGCAGGTGGCGCTGGAAGCGCTTGAGGCCGACCGCCTGACCCAGCTTGTAGAGCAGCTCGGAGAGGGAGCCGAAGGGGCATAGCCAGCCGCAGAAAAAGCCGCGACCCCACAGGAAGGTGGTGGCGATGATGAAGATCCAGAACACGAAGATCAGCGGGTCGGACAGGAACAGTTCCCACTTCCACTGGAACAGCAGGCTGTGGAACCAGGTGAGCACCTGGGTGATGGACGGCTGGGCCATCGCGTAGAAACCCACGAAGCCGATGCTGAGCACCCAGCCGGTGTACTTGAAGGCATTGACCGGCCATTTGTTGTGGCGGCTGGAGCGGCGCACGAGTGTGTCGCGGCTGGCGTAGGCGGCCGAAATGGCGAGCAGCACGACGATGAAGGCACCGATTTCGATGGCGCGCTCCTTCCACACCTTGAGCCAGGTCGGGTCGGGTTTGACGACGATCGGGCGGCCGCCTTCGAGGTATTTGTCGGCGAGCCAGTATTCCTTGTCGAAGTTGGCGAAGGTCTTGGTGGAGGTTTCCTTGTCGATCTTGTTGCCAAGGAAGACCAGCTTCCACGGGTAGGCGCCCGAGAAGCTCTTGCCGCGGATGATGAAGATGGCCGATTCGTCGAAGGTGGGCGCACCGGCCGCGGAGATGCCCCAGAGGTTCACGTAATCCAGATCGCGGAAGGTGAAGCTGTCGGAGTCCTGGCGTACCTGAACCCGGTCGTAGATGCCGCCTCGCACGAAGCCGGAGCCCTTGAAGGAGTCCATGCCGGCGGTCTTGACGATGAAGATGGCGTGTTCGCCTTCCTTGAGGCGGCCCATCAGGCCGGCGTAGCCGTCCTTGCCGAGCACGGCCTGGCCGACGGTGGGCTGGTTGAGATAGCCGAACCATAGGTCCATGTAGGGGCGGCCGTCGCTCTTGAGACCGACTTCCTCGGCCTTGACGACGAGGTTCTGCACGCTGCCGTCTTCAACCAGTTGCGCCCAGGTGGGTTGAGCGGTGGCGGCGGGGAAGCGGGCCTGGGGGCGGATCACCGGCTTGAGGATGCCGACCTGTTTGGCCACCGTGCTGCCGGAGGTCATCATCACCTGGTTTTGTGCGATGACGGTGACGGTGGCGCCGGTGATGGCGTCGAGGCCGATGAGGTTTTCGTCGGGCCGCGACTTGCCGATCTCGATGTTGTCGCCGACGAATTTGCCGAGATATTGGTTGTTGAACTTGATCAGCGCCGACTCGGGGATGCCGAGGAGCAGGATGGGCTCGGAGTGCTTGAGGATCTTGACGCCGGTGAAGCGGCCGGCGGTGTCCATGCCGATCAGGGTGACCACCGGCTTGCCGGAGTAGGCCGGGGTGTCGGTGATGTCGGTGGACAGCATGACGTAGCCGAGGAGTTTCTTCTGCCCGGCTTCGTCTTTGTAAGCTTCGACGAAGGGCGGCTGGCCGCGGCGCTCCGAGAACGATGTGGCGCCGGGCATGACGTCCTTGCAGGGGGCGTAGTCGCACATTCTGGGCGACGTGGCGAGCTCGGGCGGCAGCTTGACTTCATAGGTGTCGGCCCTGGCACTGCCGGTCAGTGCCACTCCGGCGAGGGTTGCGGCAAGCAGCGCGGTGCCGCGGCGGCAGAGACGAGAGAGAAGGCGGGGGATCATGGGGGCTCCGGTGAATCAGCGTTTCATGGAATTCTGATGGAGCGGGCGGCCGATGCCCTTAAGCTGAGTCAAGCGCGAAAAATAGCTTTGCGACGACTGTCCTGGGGCGGGCGGTGAGGCGATGCGTTTCGGCATCGGCAGATCAAAAAAATGGGAGGCGCAAGCGCCTCCCCAATGACTTCACTTATCGATCGGTGGCCGTCGCCTATTTTTCGACGAGCATGCGGGTGCGCATTTCGAGGTGCAGGGCATGGCAGAAATGCGTGCAGTAGCACCAGTACACACCCGGTTTGTCGGCCTTGAAGGTGACGGACTTGGTTTCCTGCGGATTCACGATGAAGTTGATGTCGTACTTCGGAATCGCGAAGCCGTGGGTGAGGT
>CALMXT010000350.1 GCA_937871125.1 uncultured Zoogloea sp.
ACCTTCAAGCGCATCTATCGCATCCGCGACGGGCGCACCGTCGAAGAGGCCGGCGAAGGGCGGGCCTTGTGAGTGTGGTGGCGCTTGGGGTGGTGCTTTTGGCGGTGCTGCCGGTGTTGGCGATGCTGGGCATCAATCGCCTGATCCGCCGCGGCTTGGCTGCGCCGCGGGTGCCGGAGGCGGGCGTTCCGGACGGCTTGCCGTGGCGCGAGGCGAGCATTCCCGCGCTGCGCGGCAAAACCCTGTTCGGCTGGTTCATTCCGGCTGGCGACAAGGCGGCGCCCGCGCTGGCGATTCTCCACGGCTGGGGCGGCAACGCCGAAGCGATGCTGCCGCTCGCCGGGCCGCTGCACGAAGCCGGCTATGCCGTGCTGCTGTTCGATGCGCGCAGCCACGGCCGCAGCGACGGCGACAGCTTCGCTTCGCTGCCGCGCTTTGCCGAAGATCTGGAATGCGCCATCGATTGGTTGAAGCGGCAGCCCGAAGTGGACGCCGGGCGGATCGGTGTGATCGGTCATTCGGTGGGCGCGGCGGCGGCCTTGCTGACGGCCTCCCGGCGCCGCGACGTGGCGGCGGCGGTCAGTCTGGCCGCCTTCGCCCATCCGGACACCATGATGCGTCGCTGGCTGGCGGCGAAAGGCATTCCCCAGCGGCCGCTGGGCGCCTACATCCTGTTTTACGTGCAGTGGGTCATCGGCCACCGTTTCGACGAGATCGCCCCCTGCAACACCATCCGCCGGGTGAGCTGCCCGGTGTTGCTGGCCCACGGCAGCGCGGACGACACGGTGCCGGCGAGCGACGCCGCGCTCATCTACGCCAATCGGCCGGACGAGCGGGTGCGTCTGGTGTCGATTCCGGGCAGCCACGACCAATATGCCGATCTGCCCGAGGCGCTGGAAACGCTGATCGCGTTCCTGAACGGCGCGATGAATCCGGATTCCGCCTTGGCGCGCGCCGACGAAATCAGGCGATGTCCTTGAGCCGCCGATAAAGCGTCCGTTCGCTCATTCCCAGCTTGATCGCCAGTGCCTTGCGGGAGCCTTTGTGGGTTTGCAGCGCCAAGGCCAGTGCGGCGTCGTCAAGGGCTTCCCGAACCCCATCCGTGGGCGCGTCGGCGGAAGGGGCGTTTGCCGAGGGCACGTCCGGTTTGCCGGAAGAGGGCGGCGATTGCAGTTCTTCGGGCAGATGGCGGAGTTGCAGCGTATCGCCGTCGCAGAGCAGGCTGGCGCGCTCCAGGATGTTGCGCAGCTCCCGCACGTTGCCGGGGTAGTCGTAGGCCAGCAGACCGGCGAGGGCGTCCGGCGCAATCTTCAGGGTGCGCTCGGGCGCAACCCGTTCGAGCAGCGCTTCGGCCAGCAGCGGGATGTCTTCCCGCCGCGAGCGGAGCGGCGGAAGGCCGATCGGAAAGGCGTTCACCCGGTAGAACAGATCCTGGCGAAAGCGCCCCTGTGCAACCAGCGTCTTGAGCGGCTGGTGGGTTGCCGAGATCAGGCGGATGTCGGATCGGACCAGCTCGGTGCTGCCCACCCGCCGGTAAGTGCCGGTTTCGAGCAGGCGCAGGAGCTTGACCTGCATCGTCAGCGGAATGTCGCCCAGTTCGTCGAGAAACAGCGTGCCGCCGCTGGCCGCCTCGATCAACCCGGTCTTGCGGGCGGTGGCGCCGGTAAATGCACCCCGTTCGTGGCCGAACAGTTCGCTCTCGAAGAGGGTTTCGGTGAGGCCCGAACAATCGACGGCGATGAACGGGCGATCTGCCCGTTGGCTGCCTTCGTGGATGGCCTGGGCCACCAGTTCCTTGCCCGTGCCCGATTCCCCTTGCAGCAGCACGCTGGCGTCCGACGGCGCGACGCGGGTCACCAGTTCCAGCATGGCGCGAAAGGCCGGCGCTCGGCCGATCAATCCCTGGGCGTTGGCGAGGCCGCGGGCAACCGGCAACGGCTCCAGTTTTTCGATGAAGTAGGCGACTTCGCCGTCGCTGCCTTTGATTGGCGAGAGTTCGATGTTTTCGTAGCTCTCGCCGGTCGAGGTGTGGTGAAGGTGCACGACCCTTTCCCGCTGGCCGGATTTGAGGCTGCGGGCCAGCGGGCAGGATTCGCCGGCCTGATCGCACGGAACCGGGTAACGGTGGGAGACCTCGAAGCACTTGCGTCCGATGAGATCCTCCGGGCGGCCGCAGTTGGCGCGATAGGCCGCGTTGGCCGCCAGGATGCGATAGCTGCGGTCGCAGAGGATGTGCGGCTCCGGAAACGATTCCAGAAAGGAAACCAGCTCCGACAGGGGATGGGACTTGGCGGTCATGGCGCTCCGATCTCTGCCAAAAGGACTGCCGAATGCTGACATGGCAGTTCGGTGCGGTCAATGTCATGCGGCCTATCGTCACATGCGACAAAAAGCAAGCCTTTGTCGCAAGACGGTTTTTCGGTCGAGGGGCAAAATGGCACGCCTCTTGATTAGCCTTAGCTGCCTATCAAAGAAAGCTGCCAAACCTTGATTCCCTCCGATTCGCCGCTACGCCGTCACCTGATCTGGATTCTCGCCATCAAGCTGATCGTGCTTTTCGTGCTGTGGTGGTGCTTTGTCCGCGATGCCGGTGTGCCGGTCGATCCGGGAAGCATGTCCAGGCAACTCGCCCCCAACCCCGTTGTACAAGGAGCACCCAATGGTCAGTGAACAACTGGTCGATCTCTCACGGCTGCAGTTCGCCGCCACCGCGCTATATCACTTTCTTTTCGTGCCGCTGACCATCGGCATGGTGTGGATTCTGGTCATCATGGAGTCGGTCTATGTGATGACCGGCAAAACCCTCTACAAAGACATGACCCGCTTCTGGGGCAAGCTTTTCGGGATCAACTTCGCGCTGGGCGTGACCACCGGCATCACGATGGAATTCCAGTTCGGCACCAACTGGGCCTATTACTCCCACTACGTCGGCGACATCTTCGGCGCCCCGCTGGCCATCGAAGGGCTGATGGCCTTCTTTCTCGAATCGACGATGATCGGCCTGTTCTTTTTCGGCTGGGACCGGCTGGCGCGCAAGCAGCATCTGATGGTCACCATCCTGATGGCGGTGGGCACCAACCTGTCGGCCCTGTGGATTCTCATCGCCAACGGCTGGATGCAGAACCCGGTCGGTGCCGAGTTCAGCTATGTGACCATGCGCATGGAAATGAAGGACTTCTGGGCCGTGATCTTCAATCCGGACGCCCAGGCCAAGTTCGTCCACACCGTATCGGCGGGCTATGTGACGGGGGCGATGTTCGTGCTCTCGATCTCGTCCTGGTATCTGCTCCGTAAGCGCGATGTGGAATTCGCCAAACGCAGTTTTGGCATTGCGGCGGCTTTCGGGTTTGCGTCGGTGTGCTCGGTGATCGTGCTGGGCGACGAATCCGGCTACACGGTGGGCGAAGCCCAACAAACCAAGCTCGCGGCGATGGAAGCGATGTGGGAAACCGAGCCCGCGCCGGCCTCCTTCAACCTGATCGCCATTCCCAACGAAGCCGAGATGAAAAACGATTTCGCCATCGAAATCCCGTGGGTGATGGGCCTCATCGGCACCCGCTCCCTCGACAAGCAGATCCCCGGCATCAAGGAGATCAAGGCCAAGAATCGGGAGCGCATCGTCTCCGGCATCGACGCGGTCAAGGCGCTCGATGCGCTGCGCCGCAATCCCGACGACCTCGCCGCCCGGAAGCGCTTCGAGGAGCGCAAGGCCGACCTCGGCTTCGGTCTGCTGCTCAAAAAGTATGTCGCCGACTTCAACCAAGTGACCCCGGAGATCATCGACAAGGCCACCAACGACACCGTGCCGCGGGTGGCCCCGATGTTCTGGAGCTTCCGGCTGATGGTGGGCCTCGGCATGGCCATGCTGGTGCTCTTCGGTCTGGCCCTGTGGCATTCGGTGAAGGGGAATTTTGCCGACAAGCCCTGGTTGCTGCGGGCCGCCTTGTTCGCGCTGCCGATGCCCTGGATTGCCTGCGAAGTGGGTTGGTTCGTGGCCGAATACGGTCGTCAGCCCTGGACCATCTACGGCGTGCTGCCAACCCACCTGTCGGTATCGACCCTGACGGTTGAAAGCCTGTACGGCTCGCTCGCCGGCTTCGTCGGCTTCTACACCGTGCTGCTGGTGGTCGAGATGTATCTGATGATCAAGTTCGCCAAGCAAGGCCCGGGCAGTCTCGGCACCGGCCGCTACGCCAACGAAGCCCACGCCTGAATCGAGGAAAGCCGAATGTTCCAAAACCACTTTCACGCTCCCATTCCTTCGCTGTCCGGCGCCGCCCATGCCGCGGCCCGGCAGGAGACCTGAAATGCTCGACTACACAAGCTTGAAACTGATCTGGTGGCTGCTCGTCGGTGTGCTGCTGGTGGGCTTTGCCATCATGGACGGCCACGACATGGGCGTTGGCACCTTGCTGCCCTTCGTCGGCAAGAACGACACCGAACGCCGGGTCATCATCAACACCGTCGGCCCCCACTGGGACGGCAATCAGGTGTGGTTCATCACCGGCGGCGGGGCGATCTTCGCCGCATGGCCGCTGGTTTACGCCACCGCCTTCTCCGGCTTCTACTGGGCCATGCTGGCGGTGTTGTGGGCACTGTTCTTCCGGCCGGTGGGCTTCGATTACCGCAGCAAGATCGACAACCCGACCTGGCGCCAGACCTGGGATTGGGGGCTGTTCATCGGCGGGGCGGTGCCGCCGCTGATCTTCGGCGTCGCCTTCGGCAATCTCTTCCAGGGCGTGCCCTTCAGCTTCGACGATCACCTCGTGTCCACCTACAGCGGCTCCTTCTGGGCGCTGCTCAATCCCTTCGCGCTGCTGTGCGGCGTGGTGTCGACGGCGATGATCACCTTTCACGGCGCCATCTATCTGGCCCATCGCACCCAGGGTGAAATCCAGTGGCGCGCATTGCGGGCGGCGGGCTTTTTCGGCGGCCTGATGCTGCTCGCCTTTGCCGCGGCCGGCGGCTGGTTGTGGATGGCGATTCCCGGATACGTGATCCAGTCGGCGGTGGATACCGCGGCACTGCCCAATCCGCTCGCCAAGACGGTGATTCGCGAAGCCGGCGCCTGGTTTGCCAATTACCGGCTCTATCCGGCCACGCTGGCGCTGCCGGCCTTGGGTTTCGTCGGGGTGATCGCCGCTCAGGTGCTGGCCCGCTCCGGGCGCACGATGGCGGCCTTCTGGGCCTCGGCGCTGGCGATTGTCGGCGTGATCGGCACGGCGGGCGCGTCGCTGTTTCCCTTCATCATGCCCTCGTCCCTCGACCCCGATTCCAGCCTCACCGTGTGGGACAGCGTGTCGAGCCATCTGACCCTGACCATCATGCTCGTGGCCACGCTCATCTTCATGCCGCTCATCGTCCTATACACCAGCTGGGCCTACCGGGTCATGGGCGGCAAGGTCACCGCCGCCTACGTGCGCGAAAACAGCCATTCGGCTTACTGAGGAGAACATTTCATGTGGTATTTCACCTGGGTTTTGGGTATCGGCTTTGCCGTGCTGCTGGCCATTCTCAACGCCTTGTGGGCCGAGCACGAAGCAGCCCGGCACAAGGCCCGTCAGTCCGAGGAAGCATGATGGCAAGGGCCGAAGCGCAGCAACCGCACAGCGGGAATGCCGGCTTCCGGGTGCTGCCCCTTCTTACCGCCGTCGCGTTGATCGCCTTGCTGACGGTCTATCCGCATATCGCAACCGACAACGCCGGCGCCGCCGACCACCTGACCGCCATGTTGCTGCTGTGGTCCATGAGCGCGGGGCTGGTGTGCGGGGTGGGCTTCGTGCCGCGGCATGTTCTTCCGCGGCTGATCCTATCCGGCCCTGCCTGTTTCATAGCGCTGGCGCTGGCCGTGCTGCGGATCGCCATCCATTGATGCAATCCGCCCGGCGGGGGCGATCTTGCCGCGCCTGTCGGGCGTTTCTGAGCAGATTTTCTGAAAGAGGTATCCAAAATGAGCAGCAAATCCTTCGTCCAGATCACCGGCGACCTGTCCAAAGGCATGGAAGCCCTGCGTGCCGAAATCCCCGAAACCATGAAAGGCTTTGGCAGCATGGCCCGGGAAGCCATGAAAGAGGGCGCCCTGACGGCGCTCGACAAAGAACTCATCGCACTGGCCATCGGGGTTTCGGCCCGCTGCGACGGCTGTATCGGCTTTCACGTAAAAGCCCTGATCCGTCTCGGCGTCACCCGCGAACAGTTGATGGAAACCCTCGGCATCTGTACATACATGGGCGGCGGCCCGAGCCTGATGTATGCCGCCGAAGCCGTGCGCGCCTACGACGAATTCACCGCCCGCACCGCCAAAGCGGCCTGATCGCCGGCCCCGTTGCACCCCTGAAAGCCTGCCGGCAGGCACACTTCCGGCAGGTTCCAATACAAAAACAGATGGATAGAGGAGAAACCATGAAAGCCTTCCAGGATTTTTACCCGGAAAACGTCGCCCACTGCTATGGCTGCGGACGCCTCAACGACCACGGCCACCAGATCAAAACCTACTGGGACGGCGAAGAAACCCTCACCCGCTTCCAGCCGGGGCCGGAACACACCGCGATTCCCGGCTTTGTCTACGGCGGCCTGATCGCCTCGCTGATCGACTGCCACTGCACCGGAACCGCCGCCGCGGCAGCCTATCGCGCCGAGAACCGGGCAATGGACAGCGAGCCCCCACTGCGCTTCGTGACCGGCTCACTGCATGTGGATTACCTCAAACCCACCCCGCTCGGGCCGGTGCTGGAACTTCGCGGCCGGATCAAGGAAATCAAAGGTAAAAAAGTCATCGTCGCCGCCGAAGTCTCGGCCAACGGCGTGATCACCGCCCGCGGCGAAGTCGTCGCCGTGCAAATGCCCGACACATTCAAAGCCTGACCCCGC
>CALMXT010000351.1 GCA_937871125.1 uncultured Zoogloea sp.
GCGCAGCAGGTGGCCGACCTTGAAGGGCTTGCGGGCGTCGCCGATGAAGAGCTGGCTGTTGGGCGTGACGGTGCCCTGGTGAATGCGGAACAGGCCAAGCTTGCCGCGGAAGGGGTCGTTGCTGACTTGAAAGACGTGGGCGATGACGTGCCGGTCGGCGGCGGTGGTGCAGGTGACGGATTCGGCGGCCGGGCCTTCGCCCTTGAGGAAGGCCGGCGGATTGCCTTCGGTCGGGTCGGGCAGCAGGCGGCCCATGATGTCGAGCAGTTCGGCGACGCCGGCGCCGCTGCGTGCCGAGGTGAAACACACGGGGATCAGGTGGCCTTCGCGCAGGGCCTGCTCGAAGGGGTCGTGGAGTTGCTCGGGCTGCAGGGATTCGCCCTGTTCGAGGTAGAGCGCCATGAGTTCTTCGTCCACTTCGACGACCTGATCGACGATGCGGTCATGGGCTTCGCGCACGCTCGAAAAAGCGGGCTGGGCATCGTAGTCGGGCTTGAAGAAGCAGTCGATGACGGCGGCGCCGCCGGCAGTGGGCAGGTTGATCGGCAGGCATTCCTTGCCGAAGGTGGCGGTGATGCGCTCCATCAGGGCACCGAAATCCACGCCCGGTGCGTCGATGCGATTGACGACGATCATGCGGCACTTGTCGGTGGCCGTGTCCATGATCTTGCGGGTGACGGTTTCGACGCCGGAAGAGGCGTTGATGACGACTGCCGCGGTTTCGACCGCCGGCAGGGTGGCCAGGGCGCGGCCGAGGAAGTCGGGCAGGCCCGGGGTGTCGAGGATGTTGATCCAGTGTTCGGCCCATTCGAGGTGGGCGAGGCTGCTGTTGAGGGAATGACCGATGGCCTTTTCCTGCGCGTCGTAGTCGCTGACGGTATCGCCCTTTTCGACGGATCCGGCTGCACCGATGGCGCCGGCGGTGACGAGCAGTTTTTCCAGCAGGGTGGTCTTGCCGCTGCCGGACTGGCCGAGCAGGCTGAGGTTTCGGATGTCTCGGACGGAGGTGGGAGTCATGCTTGCTTCCTTGCAGAGTTGGCTTTTTATCGAAGCTGAAACACGGGATAAATCCAAGTATCTGCCTGTCAATGGGCGCCGACAACGATCCAGGTCAACAAAGCGTTACCACTCCAGGCCGCGCCGAACCGCCGCGGGCGACGGGGTGCCGCCGAGGATGGGCATGAGGTGCTGCACGGCGTCGTCTTCGGTGCGGTAGGCCGCGTGGGGGGCGAGCACCGACCATAAACCGGTGCGTTCCAGCACATCGATGGCCTGCTTCTTGAGGCCGCAGCAGGCCAGCAGGCGGCCATCGGCGGCCAGCTGGCGCTCGATGCGGCGCAGGGTGTCGATGCCGCTGGCGTCGATGGCGTTGATGCCCGCGCAGGAGAGCAGCAGCGCTTTGAGCCGGGGGTGATCGCGGCAGGTGGCGAGCACCGCGTCTTCGAAGGTGGCGGCGTTGACGAAATGCAGCGGGCCGTCGAAGCGTAGGATCGACAGCTGCGGGTGGGCCGGCGCGAGCCCGAAGCGTTCGGCGTCGCGCCAGGTGCCGTCGGGGTGGCGGCCGAGCAGGGCGACGCGGGGCTTCATGCTGCGGTAGATGAGCAGGGCCAGCGACAGCAGCAGGCCGGCCAGGATGCCGATCTCCACATGCGGCGCGAAGGCCAGCGTGGCAATGAAGCATACGGTGCCCGCCAGTCCGTCGTCGCGACTGCTGCGCCACGCGTCGCGCAAGGGGCGCAGGGACAGAAGGCTGGCGACGGTAACGAGGATCACCGCGGCCAGTACCGGACGCGGGATGTGGGCGATCGGTCCGGGGATGGCGAGGAGGGCGATCAGCACCACTGCAGCGCCGACCACCGAGGCCAGCCCGGTGCGGGCGCCGGCGCCGAGCAGGAAGGCCGAGCGTCCGAAGGAGCCGCTTACCGGATAGGCCTGACAGAACGCGGCGGTGAGCTTGGCGAGCCCTTGGCCGATCAGTTCCTGGTTGCCGTCCCAGCGTTGGCCGGTGCGCGCCGAGGCCAGTTTGCAGCTCGACATGGCTTCGATGAAGCTCACCAGGGCCAGCACGAAGGCCGAGGGCAGCAGGTCGGTGGTCTGGCCCCAGTCGGCGCGAGGCAGGGCGAAGGCCAGGATCTGCTCGGGGAGCGCTCCGACCACCCGTCCGCCGTCGGCTTCGAAACCGGTCAGCCAGGCCGCCGCGCCAAGCCCGACGACGGCGATCAGCACGCCCGGCCAACGCGGCAGGAAGCGGCGTTGCGCGACGAGCAAGGCAATCGCAGCGGTGCCGAGGGCGGCGGAGGGCAGGTGGATGTCGGGCAGTCCGCGGGCGAGGTCGACGACCGCCTCGAAAAACGGCCGCTGGCCCGCCGACGGGAGCCCGAGCAGGGTGGGCAGTTGGGCGACGCAGATCAGGAGCGAGCAGGCGTTGATGAAACCGTGCAGCACCGGGTGGGACAGCAGGTCGGCGAAGTGGGCGAGGCGCAGCGCGCCGAACGCCACCTGCAGCACCCCGGCCAGCAGCGCGAGCTGCACCGCCAGCAGCAGCCAGGTGTCGGAGCCGGGCAGCGCCAGCGACGACAGGGCGCTGGCGGTGAGCAGGCTGGTGAGGGCGACCGGTCCGGTGTTGAGCTGGGCGGACGATCCCCAGAGCGCGCCGACGATGCTGGGCAGGAGCGAGGCGTAAAGTCCTACGTAGGCTGGCAGGCCGGCGAGCTGGGCATAGGCGAGGGCTTGCGGAACGGCCACCAGCGCCACCGTGAGGCCGGCCAGAAGATCCTTGCGCAGGGTGGCGGCGTCGAGTTGGCGGCGCCATCCCAGAAAGGGCAGCAGGCGTGGCTGAATTTGGTTCAGGAACTGACGAATGAGCAGGGTGGGGGCGGGCGGCATGGGCGGGAGCGTTCCGTTC
Organism: uncultured Zoogloea sp.; assembly: GCA_937871125.1. Lineage (GTDB taxonomy): Bacteria > Pseudomonadota > Gammaproteobacteria > Burkholderiales > Rhodocyclaceae > Zoogloea. The sequence continues at coordinate 2,906 of CALMXT010000351.1, forward strand.
AGGCGCTGGCCTGCGGGTGGGCACGGGCCGGCCAGTGTAGCGCGCTGCGGGCAGGCCGGCGACGGGCTGGCCGACCGCTGGTGTGAGCGAATGAGAACGATTTTCCGTTGAGGCCGGCGTCCTGCTAAAGATGTGGTCCGTTGCGTCGATAAATGGCCAAGCCGCCATCTCGCGCGGTGGTGTTGCGTGCCTGTTGTTCTTACCGAGTGGCTTCCCTTCCGGTGATCCTTGAACTTTTTGCTTCCGATACTGTTGGCTTTTTCGTGACGGCTTGCGCAGCCTTCCGGGTGTCGCGAAATTGCGGGCGATATCCATGAACGTCCGGATCGCGCGGGTCGTTCTGGTCTATGCGGTGTTCGCCGCAGGGTGGATTCTGTTCTCGGACAGCGTGGTGAGCATGTGGCTGTCCGATCCGGACGCCGTGGTCGCCGCCAGCACGTTGAAGGGTTGGGCCTTCGTGGCCGTGACCTCCTTGCTGTTGTGGGGGGCGCTGCGTCGCTCGATGGGCAGCGGCGGCGTGGCCGTGTCGGCAACCACCTCGTGGAAGCGCGAGCACGTCCGTTCCTTCGTGCCGCCATTTGCTCTGCTGGCGGTGGCGGTGCTGGTGCTGGGATCGGCGAGCGCGATGTTCACGCTGCGCGACCGCAGTGCCCAGGAGTACCGTCGGATCGAGGCGATTGCCGATCTGAAGATCAGTCAGCTTTCCCAGTGGATCGAAGAGCGCCGCAGCGATGCCCGCGCGGTGGTCGGCAACGCCAGCCTTAACCTGCTCTACGAAAAATGGCGGCTTGGGCACGACGCGGAAGCGCGGACCGCCGTGCTGGCTGTCTTGGAGAGCTTGCGCGCCGCCAACCACTACAGCCGGGTGGCGCTGGTCGATGGCGAAGGGAGGGTGATGCTGGGCACCGGGGATGGCTTCGTGCCGACGCCGATCCTGCGCGATGCCCTGCACCGGGCGTTCCGCGACGGGCAGGTCGTCGAGACGCCTTTCTACCGGGACGACCCCGCGCTGGCGGCGAGTCCGGTGCATTTCGATGTGGTCGCGCCGCTGGCGAGGCGGCCGGACGAGCCGCCTTTGGCCATTGTGCTGCAGACCGATCCGGCCCTGTTCCTGTTCGCTTACCTCAACACCTGGCCGGTTCCGAGCCAGACCGCCGAAACCTTGCTGTTCCGGCGCGATGGCAAGGACCTGCTGTTCATTTCACCGTTGCGCCATCGACCCGGCCCGCCGCTGAGTGCGCGCGTGCCGCTGAGCCGCGGCGACATACTCAGCGTCATCACTTCCGAGAACCCGGCCCAACGCGGGCATGCCTTGAATGCGCTGGATTACCGCGGTGTGCAGGTCGTCGGCGTGGGGCGGGCGGTGCCGGGCACCGACTGGGAATTGGTGGTCAAGATCGACCGGAGCGAAATGAGCGAGGCATCCAGCGGCCTGGTCCGCTGGATCGCGCTGGCAGCGGCCTTTGCGCTGTTCGCCATCGGCGGCGCGGCGCTGTTGATCTTCCAGCGTCGCGAGTTGGCGATGATCCGCGAGCGGGAGGAAAGCCAGGCCAGGCAACTGCGCGAACTGCGCCTGCTCGATGCGATCGCCGACGAGTCCACCGATGCGATTTTTGCCAAGGATGCGCAGGGCGGCTATCTGTTTGCCAACCGGGAGGCGGCCCGACTGGCGGGTTTCAGCGTCGAGGAGATGATCGGCCGGAAGGACGAGACGCTTTTTCCGGCGGATCAAGCGGCCCGCGTGCGGGAGCAGGATCGGACGGTGATGACGGCCGACACCGTGATGATCTGGGAGTCGTCCCTGAGCACACGGGACGGAACCACGATCTTTCACACCATCAAAGGGCCGCTGCACGATGCCGACGGAAAGGTGGCCGGGGTGTTCGGGATTGCCCGCGACATCACCACCCTGCGGCACGACGAAGAAGCCCTGCGCGAGCGCGAGGAGATCTTCAGCGCCATTGTCAGTCAGGCGGCGGACGGCGTCGTGCTGGTCGACACCGAAACGCGGCGTTTCATCGAATTCAACGATGCGGCCTGTCACAGCCTGGGCTACTCCCGCGAGGAGTTCGGCAATCTGACGCTGCAGGACATCCAGGGCGACCTCGGCCCGGAGGCGCTCGACGCGCAGCTGCGGAGCGTGCCGGCGCAGAACGATGCGCGCGTCTTCGACAACCGTCACCGGCGTGCCGACGGCACCCTGTGCGACGTGGAAGTGAGCTATCGCGCCATCGAGGTTCGCGGGCGGCGCTATCTGGCGGGCCTCTGGCGCGACCTGACCGAGTCGCGTCGCTCCGCCGAACAGCTGCTCAAGTTGTCGCTGGCGGTGGAGCAGAGCCCGGCCAGCGTGATCATCACGAATACCGGCGGTCGCATCGAGTACGTCAATCGAGCCTTTGTGGAGCGTAGCGGCTACTCGGTGGAGGAAGTCGTCGGTCGGCAGGCGGGCTTTCTCAAGTCGGGCCTGACCCCGGTCGAAACCTACAATGCCTTGTGGGTGGCGCTGCGGGCGGGGCAATCGTGGAGCGGCGAATTCGTCAATCGGCGGCGGAACGGAGAACTCATGGTGGAGTACTCGCGGATATCGCCGATCGTTCAGCCCGACGGGCAGGTTTCCCATTATCTGAGCGTCCAGGAAGACATCACCGAGCGTAAGCGGGTGGACCTGGAACTGGCCCGCTATCGGGACCAGCTGGAGCAACGGGTGGCCGAACGCACCCGCCAGCTCGAAGAAGCCAATCTGGTGCTGTCCCAGCGCTCGGCGGAACTGCAGACTGCCAAGGAGCAATCGGACGCCGCCAGCCGGGCGAAGAGTGCCTTTCTCGCCAACATGAGTCACGAGATCCGCACCCCCATGAACGCCATCATTGGCCTCACCCACCTCTTGCGGCGCTCCGTGGAGGGCGAGGAAGCTCAGGCGCGGCTGCAAAAGGTGAGCGACGCGGCCGGGCATCTGCTGACGATCATCAACGACATCCTCGATCTTTCGAAGATCGAGGCCGGCAAGCTGACCCTGGACGACGTCAACTTCGAGCTCGAGGACGTGGTTTGCAAAGCCTGTGCCCTGATTGCCGACCGGGCTCACCAGAAGGGCCTGGAGTTGGTCGTGGATATGGTCGACGTGCCCGAACGCCTGCGCGGCGACGCGACCCGCCTCGGGCAGATGCTGGTCAATTACCTGGGCAATGCGGTGAAGTTCACCAGCAGCGGGCAGATCGTACTGCGCGCTCGTAGCGAGGAGGAAGACGCCGATTCCGTCATGCTGCGCTTCGAGGTGATCGACACCGGCATCGGCATCGACAAAGCGACCCAGGCCCGGCTCTTCGTGCCCTTCGAGCAGGCGGACGGTTCCACCACGCGCCGTTTCGGCGGCACCGGCCTCGGCCTCGCGATCACCAGCCACCTCGCCCGTCTGATGGGCGGTCAGGCGGGCGTGGACAGCGAACCCGGCTGCGGCAGCAATTTCTGGCTCACCGCACGGTTTGCCAAGGGCGCTCGCGGAGTCTGGCGCACGCGGCCCTTGCCGACATTGCATGCGCTGGTGGTGGACGATCTCTCCGCGAGCCGGAGCGCCATCCGGTCGATGCTGACCGCCCTCGGTGCACGGGCGGAAAGCTGCGAATCGGGCGCCGACGCGCTGGCCGCACTGGAGCGTGCGCAAGGCAGTGGCGATCCTTTCGATCTCGTGCTGATCGATGCCGCCATGCCCGGCCTGGACGGGGTGCAGACCCTGCGTCGTTGCGCCGAACTCCAACTGTCGCCGCTGCCGCGCTGCATTCTCATGACCGTCGGCGACGATCCCCGGCTGCGCGAGCAGGCGCTGGCCTGCGGTGTTTCCAGCGTGCTCCCCAAGCCGGTGAGCCTGTCGAGCCTGAGCGCCGCGATCCAGTCCGATCCCGGCCGGATTTCCGCGTGCCCAACCACCGTCATCGGCGAATTGCCGGGCGAGGCCATTCTGGCCCGAGACTACCGCGGTGCCCGGGTGCTGCTCGTCGAGGATAGCCTGATCAACCAGGAGGTTGCGCTGTCGCTGCTCGAAGGCGTGGGGCTGCAAGCCGAAGTGGCCGAAAACGGGGTGCAGGCGGTGGAAAAAGTGGGCGAGGCCGGCGCCGCCTGTGCTTACGACCTGATTCTGATGGACATGCAGATGCCGGTGATGGACGGCATCGAAGCCACCCGGGCGATCCGCAGCCGCGGCCACCTGCGGGTGCCCATCCTCGCCATGACCGCCAATGCCTTTGGCGAAGATCGCCAACGTTGCCTGGACGCAGGAATGAACGACCACCTGCCCAAACCGGTCGACCCGGCGGTGTTTTACTCGAAACTGCTGCAATGGCTACCCTGCCGGACGCAGCCGGCGGAGGAAGTGCCGGCGCCGCCGGTCGAGGCTGTCGGCGCGCCCGAGCCGGACATCCGCGCGCTCCTCGACGAAGTGCCGGGACTGGATGTGGCTTACGGCCTCAAGAACCTGCGCGGGCGCATTCCCAACTACCTGCGCCTGCTCCGCAAGTACGCCGACGGCCACGCCGGCGACACGGAGCGCATCCGCGCCGAACTGGCCGCCGACAACATGCCGGAAGTGCGCCGGCTGGCCCATTCGCTGAAGGGCGTCTCGGGCATGATCGGTGCCTTTGGCGTCCAGGGTCTCGCGGCCGAGCTGGAAATGGCGATTCGCGACGATCTGGATGCGGTCACGGTGGATACGCGTCTGGCCGCCCTGGTCGCGGCCCAGTCCGCCACCGTGGCCGCCATCCGGGCGCTGCCCGTCGAGGCGCCGGCCGGCGCGGAGAGCGTGCCCGACAAGCAGGCCTTCGCCGCGCTCATGGCCCGCATCGAGCCACTTCTCAACGAGGGCGACGTGGCGGTGCTGCGACTCGCGCGGGAGTCCGCCGGAATGCTGGCGGCCGGCCTTGGTGACGATGCCCAGCGTTTCGAGCGGGCCCTGAGCGACTACGATTTTCCAGAGGCGCTGGCGATCCTGCGTACCCATAAGCCCTGATTGACCCGATGCGGCTTCTGGCGGATGCTGGCCGGCCGATTCTGTCCGCATCCACCGCCGAGCCATGTCGTCGCTCCCCACGTCTTCGTCTTCCTCCGGCGTCGCCCCGACGCCCGTTCCGCCCCAGGCCGCCTCTTACTGGCTGCTGATCCTTGCCGCCGCCGCGGTGCTGATGGTCACGGTCGGGGTGCGTCTGTCCCTTGGCTTGTACGTTTCGCCGATGAACACCGCTACCGGCATCGGGATTGCCGGCATCAGCTTTGCAATGGCCGTGTCGCAGTTTGTGTGGGGCGCCTCGCAACCGGTCTTCGGCGCCGTAGCCGACCGCTACGGCCCGGCCGGCTCGCTGTTTGGCGGCGCCGCGCTGATGGCGCTCGGGCTGGCGCTGACGCCCTTCGTGCACAGCGAACTGGCGCTTACCGTGACCGTTGGCCTGATGGTTGCCGCCGGGGCCGGCGCGGGTAGTTTCTCGATCCTGCTGGGCGCGGTCTCCCAGCGTCTGCCGGCCGACAAGCGTGCTTTCGCGTCGGGCTTCATCAATGCCGGCGGCTCTTTCGGGCAGTTCGTCTTTGCGCCCCTTTCCCAGTTCATGATCGGTGCCTACGGTTGGGCGACGGCCCTGTTCGGCCTGGCGGCGATGACGCTGCTGACGATTCCGCTGTCCTGGCCGCTGCGCCACAAGGCGGAGCATCCGGCCGGCGGCGCGGCGGTCAGTGTCGGGATGGGCGAGCAGTTGCGCATCGCCTTGCGCGACCGCAGCTACTGGTGCCTGCACGCCGGTTTTTTCACCTGCGGCTTTCACATCGCCTTTCTGGTGACCCACTTGCCGGGAGCGGTGGACCTGTGCGGGCTGCCGGCCAGCGTGTCGGCGACGTCGCTGGCCTTGATCGGCCTCGCCAACATCGCCGGCAGCATCGGCGCCGGGCTGCTGGGCCAGCGTTTCAGGATGAAATGGCTGCTGTTCTGGATGTATGGCTCGCGGGCGGTGCTGGTGGGGCTTTACCTCGTTGCACCGAAAACCGATCTGACCTTTTACGCGTTTTCCATCGGTCTCGGGCTGACCTGGCTGGCCACCGTGCCGCCTACCGCCGGGCTGGTGGGCAAGCTGTTCGGGCTGCGCTATCTGGGCACGCTGTTCGGCCTGACCTTGTTGTCGCACCAGATCGGCGCTTTCTTCGGCGCCTGGTTGGGGGGGCTGGCGCTGGTGGAGTTCGGCAACTACGACTGGATGTGGTATGCCGACATGGCACTGGCCACCGCGGCGGCGCTGGTGAATCTGCCGATTCGCGAAGCGCCGTTGCGGGTGGCTCGGGCCTGACGGCCTATTTTTCCAGAACGTAGCTGCCGGGCGCGTCGGCGAGGGGCGGGTAGCCGTCGGCGCCCATCGGAGGCGGCGCGACCGGGCTGCCCGAGTGTGCCGCCAGCCACGTCGACCACTCCGGCCACCACGATCCTTCGTGGCGGGGCGCCAGCGTCAGCCATTCGTCGGGGGGGATGTAGTTGCCGCCGGCGGGGCGCTCCAGCGCCTGGAAGTAACGGTGAGACCGGCCGGGCTCGCTGACGATGCCGGCGTTGTGGCCGCCGCTGGTGAGCACGAAGTGCAGTTCCGCGGTGGTGAGGTAATGCAGTTTGTGCACCGAGCGCCACGGCGCCACGTGGTCGCTGAAGGTGGCCACGCAGAAGCTCGGGGTGTGGATGTCGGTAAGCGACACGGGCCTGCCGCCGACGCGGTAACGTCCTTCGCTGAGCGCATCGTTGAGGAAGAGCTGACGTAGGTATTCGCTGTGCATGCGGGCCGGCATGCGGGTGGTGTCGGCGTTCCAGGCCATCAGGTCGTTCATCGGGGCGCGCTCGCCCATCAGGTATTCGCCCACCATGCGCGACCACATCAGGTCGTAGGAGCGCAGCAGCTGGAAGGCGCCGGCCATCTGCCCGGCGCTGAGATAGCCGGTTTCCTGCATCTGGGCTTCCAGCAGGCTGACTTCGCCCTCGTCGATGAATAGGGCCAGCTCGCCTGGCTCGGTGAAGTCGGTCTGGGCGCAGAACAGGGTCATCGAGGCGAGGCGGGCGTCGCCGTCGCGGGCCATGGCGGCGTTGGCGATGGCGAGGAGGGTGCCGCCCAGGCAGTAGCCGGTGGCGTGCACCTTGCTGCCGGGCACGATGGCTTCGATTGCGTCGAGCGCGGCGAAGAAGCCGAGCTCGAGGTAATCCTCCATGCCGAGGGCGGCTTCCTCGCGGCCGGGGTTCTTCCACGAGATGCAGAACACCGTGTAGCCCTCGCCGACCAGGTATTTGATCAGCGAATTGTGGGGCGACAGATCGAGGATGTAGTACTTCATGATCCACGCCGGCACGATCAGCACCGGTTCCGGGCGCACTTTTTCGGTGGTCGGCGAATACTGGATCAGTTCCATCAAGGGGGTTCTCAAGACCACCTTTCCCGGCGTGACGGCCACATCGCGGCCGACGAGAAACGCTTCGGCACCGCTCGGCGGGCTGCCGGTGGCGAGGCCGACGAGGTCTTCGATCGCGTTGTTCAGGCCGCGCAGCAGGTTGAGTCCGCCGGCGGCGAAGGTGCGCTGCAGTACCAGCGGATTGGTCGGCAGGTAGTTGCCGGGGGAGAGCACGTCGAGCAGTTGTCGGGCAATAAACGAAATGACTTGCTCGTGGTGGGCGGATACGCCGGAGATGCCGGTGGTGGCGGCCTGCCACCATTCCTCGGCGAGCAGGAAGGACTGATGCATCAGGTTGAAGGGCCAGTGGTTCCATTCCGCCGCTGCAAAGCGTCGGTCGCGGGCGGGGGGCTCGACGCAGGGCAGCGCAGGGCAATCGGGCCGGGCCAGGGCCAGGGTGGCGGCGTATTCGGCGAGGCGGCGGGCCTGCTCCTGGGCCAGCCGTTGCAGTTCGAGCTGCTTGCCCGGCGAGCCGGCGAAGTGGCCGGCCCAGTCCACCAGGGCGAGCAGGACGGACACCGGCGAAACCGACATCGTGACGTGGGCGACGGCGGCCTGGAAACGCAGGTCGAGCGGGTTGCGGGGTTTGACGAATTCGGTGGTGGCGGCCGGGAAGGAGGCCGGTACGGCGGGACTGGCCGGCGCGGCGGGCACGACTGCGGTGGTGGCGGCAGCCTTTGTTCGGGGCTTGCGGGTGGTCATTTTCGGTTTTTCCTTGAAGTGCCTTGCGTGAGTTTCAGGCCTGCATTGCACCGATGGTGCGGCGCAGGCGGTAGTGGGCGAGGGCGAAGAAGGCGGCTCCGATGGCCGCCACCATCAAAAACTGGGGCCACACCACGCCGATGCCGGCATCGCGGAACAGCACTGCCTGGGCGAGGCTGACATAGTGGGTGGTGGGCGCGAAGGACATCAGCCAGCTCACCGCTGCGGGCATGCTTTCGCGGGGCGTGAGAGCGCCGGAGAGAATCTCCAGCGGCAGCATCACGAGGATGGACATCAGCCCGAACTGGGGCATGTTGCGCGCCAGCGTGCCCATGTAGATGCCGATCGAGGTGGCGGCGAACAGGTAGAGCAGGGTTCCCGCCGCAAACAGCATGGCCGAGCCGACCACGGTGACGCCCAGCATGCCTTTCACCACCACCTGCAACGACAGCGACGAGGCGATCAGCACCACCACGCCCATCGACCACACCTTGGACAGCATGATTTCCAATGGTGTGACCGGCATGACCAGAAGGTGTTCGATGGTGCCGTGTTCGCGTTCGCGGATCAGTGCCGCGCCGGTGAGCAGGATGCCCAGTTGGGTGACGTTGTTGATGATCGCGGTGATCGCGGCGAACCACGACTGGTTCAGATTGGGGTTGAACAGGGTGCGCGGCACCAGGTTGACCGGCGCCGGTGCGGCTGCCCGGTAGTGGAGGGCGAAGGCGCGGATTTCGTCATTGACGATGCTCTGGATGTAGCCGGTGCCGGTTTGCGCCTGACTCTGGCGCGTGGCGTCCACGTTCAGCTGGATCGTGGGCGAGCGGCCGGCGAGCACGTCGCGCTGGAAGTTGGGCGGAATGTCGAGCACGAAGGTGTAGAGGCCGGCATCCATGCCCTTGTCCATGTCGGCCAGATCCACCAGCGCCGGCGGGATGAACTGGGGCGGCTGGAGGGCGTCGATGATGCGCGTGGAGAGCTGCGAGCGATCCTCGTCCACCACGGCGATGGCGGCCCGGTACAGGCTTTCGGGTTTGGAGTGGGCGTCGGAATAGACCGCCACGCTGAACATGAAGACGATCAGGAACAGCATCGTCGGGTCGCCCAGCAGGCTGCGGAATTCCTTGATGCCCAGGTGCCAGGTGTTGTGGAGGTGGTTGCCGGGTCGGGCCATGATTGTTCCCTCTTCAGCGCGCCTGCTTCTTGAGGAGCAGGACCGAGCAGACGGTGAGTACCGGAATGGCGATCAGGAGCGGGATGAAGGACGCACTGAGGTCGGTGAAGTCGAGCGCCTTGGCGAAGGTGCCGCGGCTGATGGTGAGGAAATGGGTGGTCGGGTAGAGCCTGCCGACCCAGGCGCCCGCCCCTTGCAGCGACGAGACCGGATCGAGCATGCCCGAGAACTGGATCGCCGGGAGCAGCGTGCCGATGGAGGTGCCGACCATCGCGGCGACCTGGCTTTCGGTCACCGTCGACATCAGCAGCCCGAGCCCAGTCGTGGCGATGACGTAAAGCAGCGCGCCGATGCACAGGGCGGCCAGATTGCCTTTGAACGGCACGTCGAAGAGGGTGATGGCCAGCAGGAACATCAGCACGAAGTTGAGCAGGGACAGCCCGATGTAGGGCAACTGCTTGCCGAGCAGGAATTCCAGCTTGGTGACCGGGGTGGTGTAAACGTTGAGGATGGAGCCCAGTTCTTTCTCGCGCACCACGCCCAGCGCGGTGAGCATGGCCGGGATGAACACCAGCAGCATCGGGATGACGGCCGGCACCATCGCCACGAGGCTGCGCATCTCCGGGTTGTAGCGGTAGCGCACGGCCACCTCGCCAAGGGCGGCGACGCGGGTGCCGGTGGCCTCGGCAACGCCTTCGGACAGGGTTTGCGTATGCAGGCCCACGACGTAGCTGCGGGCCACTTCGGCGCGCATCGGCATGGCGCCGTCGAGCCACACGCCGATTTCCGGTACCTCGCCGCGGGCCAGATCGCGGCCGAAGCCGGAGGGGATTTCGAGCGCCATCGCGAGCTTGCCGGCGCGCATCCGCCGGTCGATGTCGGCATGGCTTTCGAGCGGTGCCTGCTCGGAAAAATAGCGCGATCCGGCGATGCGCAAGGTGTAGCTCTCGCTGGCGGCGCTCTTGTCCAGGTCGAGCACCGCATAGGTGAGGTTTTCCACGTCCATGCTGATGCCGTAGCCCATCACCAGCATCAGCACGATGGTGCCGAGCAGCGCCAGGGTCAGGCGGAAGGGATCGCGGCGCAGTTCGGTGGCCTCGCGGGCACTGAAGCTGAGGAGCCGGGCGAGGCTGAAGCGTGCGGTGCGGGCGGCGGCGCGACTGGTATTCGGGCCGGGCGTCGCGGCAGCAGTCGGACGCACCGTTTCGCGGGGCGCCAGTTCCACGCCGCTGGCTTCGGCCAGATAGCCCACGAAGGCGTCTTCGAGACTGCTGGTGCCGCGCTTGGCCACCAGCGCGGCGGGTGCGTCGCTGGCGAGGATGCGGCCGGCGTGCATCAGCGAGATGCGGTCGCAACGCTGGGCCTCGTTCATGAAGTGGGTGGTGATGAAGATGGTCACGCCGTCCTTGCGGGACAGGTCGATGATCAGCTCCCAGAAATGGTCGCGGGCCACCGGGTCGACGCCCGAGGTCGGCTCGTCGAGGATCAGCACGTCCGGCCGGTGCAGCACCGCCACCGCCAGCTGCAGGCGCTGGCGGATGCCGAGGGGCAGGGCGTCGGGCAACGCATCCATGACCGGCGTGAGGTCGAAACGCTTGGCCAGTTCGAGGATGCGGGCCTCGCCTTCGGCCATCGACAAACGGAACAGGCGCGCATGGAGCTCCAGGTTGCGGCGCACCGAAAGCTCGCCGTACAGCGAAAAGGCCTGGGACATGTAGCCCACGTGGCGCCGGGTTTCGATGTTGTCGGCGTCGAGCACTTCGCCGAGCAGCCGGGCTTCGCCTTTGGTGGGCGGCAGCAGGCCGGTGAGCATCTTCATGGTGGTCGACTTGCCGCAGCCGTTGGAGCCGAG
>CALMXT010000352.1 GCA_937871125.1 uncultured Zoogloea sp.
TCCGGCCCCTGCGTCCCGAACGCAGTGCTCTACCAGGCTGAGCTATTCCCCGACGAACCCTTTCGAGAAGGGTATTAATAACTTTGAAGCCGATTCGGGCGGCTTCTTGCGGAATCGATGGTCGGGGAAAGAGGATTCGAACCTCCGGCCCCTGCGTCCCGAACGCAGTGCTCTACCAGGCTGAGCTATTCCCCGACGTCTTTACCGCATTGGCAGCCTTACCGCTGCCAAAATAAAACAGCCACACTTGACATTGACTTTCGACACTTGCACAGCATGCCGAACATCAATATTTCCGTGCGACTGCGAACTTTGACAAGTCTACCAAAGAATCCTTGAAAACGGAAGCGGGCAGCACATTTAGCGCCTTCAGCGCCAGTTCCGCCTCCTCCTCGGCAACCTTCTGGGTGGCCTCGATGGCGCCGCTGGCGCGAATGGCAGCCAGCACGGCCGGGAAATCGTCGCGCCCGCCGCTCTCGATGGCCTTGCGCACGCAGGCTGCGTGTTCGGCACTGCCATGCTTCATCACGTGGATGAGCGGGAGGGTCGGCTTGCCTTCGGCGAGATCGTCACCGATATGCTTGCCGGTATCCGCTTCTTCGCCGGAATAATCGAGGACGTCGTCGACCAACTGAAACGCGGTGCCGAGATGCATGCCAAAGGCGGCGAGGCTCTCTTCCACTTCCGGCGTGGCGCCGGCAAGGATGCCGCCCAGACGCGTGGCGGCCTCGAAGAGCTTGGCCGTCTTGTAACGGATCACCCGCAGGTAGTCGTCGACGTCCACATCGGCGTTGTGACAGTTGAGCAGCTGCAGCACTTCACCTTCGGCGATCACGTTGGTCGCATCGGCAAGGACTTCCATCACTCGCATGCTTTTCACGCCGACCATCATCTGGAAGGCACGGGTGTAGAGAAAGTCGCCGACCAAGACCGAGGCCGCATTGCCGAACATGGCATTGGCGGTTTTGTTGCCGCGACGCAGGTCGGATTCGTCGACCACGTCGTCATGCAGCAGCGTGGCGGTATGGATGAACTCCACGACGGCGGCGAGCTCACGGTGCTGGGTGCCCCGATAACCGGCTGCACCGGCGGTGAACAACACCATTGCAGGACGAAGGCGCTTGCCTCCGCTGCCGATGATGTATTCGGCCACCTGACGGATGAGAACGACGTCGGAGTAGAGACGATCCCGGATAACGGCATCGAGCGCCTGCATGTCTTCGGCGATCGGCGCGTAAAGCTTCGTGAGAGACAAGGGACCGCCCAGAATCGAAAAAACGCGATGGTAGGGGCCGACCGCGATCCCGTCAAGCCGACTGGATCGAAGCGGCAGTTCCGGCATCCGGGCTTGCCGGTGCCGTCAGCAGGAGATCGGGACGGTCGGAAAATACCCCAACCACGCCCCACTCCGTCAGAGATCGGGCTTCGTCCGGCGCATTGACGGTATAGACAAGCGTGCGCAGCCCGGCATCGCGCACCGCCGCCACCTGCGCGGCCTGCAAACCCTGACGCCCCAGATTGAGCGAAACACACGAAAGACGAACGGCCGTGGTCAGCGCCCCAACATCGAACCGCTCCGCCAGAAAAGCCCGCGGCAGGTCTTCAACCTCGGCCGCCGCAGCTTCGAGCGCTTGCTCCGAGAACGACGACAGCAAGAGCGGAGGAAGACCGCCGGGACCGATCCCTGCCAGAAGGCGCCCGACCGTCCGGCCCGTATCGACCTCGAACCCGGCTGCCGGCTTGATTTCCAGATTGGCGGCAAGGCCGAGCTGGAAGCAACGCGACAAGGCAGCGTCGAGGCGAGGGATGGTTTCGCCGCTGAAAGCCGGATGAAAGCGGCAGCCGACATCGGTTGCCTGGAGCGCTTCGGCCGAGAGACGGAAGACTTCGCCGCGACGACCTGCGGTGCGCTCGAGGGTTTCGTCATGGATGAGCACCGGAACGCCGTCGCCGGACAGCATCACGTCAAACTCGACCGCGGCACAACCCAGCCGGGCAGCGATGCCAAGCCCGGCCAGCGTGTTCTCCGGCGCCAGCGCCCCGCCGCAGCGGTGCGCGATCAACGCCGGCCAGGACCAATCGGACATGATGGCCCGATCTTCAATCAGTCGGCGCTGCGGGAGCGGGCGACCGCGGTGTCGAGCGCGAGCTTGGAAGGCTTGCGATCCTCCCACACGGACTCCAGCTCTTCGTCGACGATACGACGCACCGCCGCACGCTGCGGATAGGCGCTGGCCTTGGACAGCGCAGTGACCGGCTTGTTGGTCAGCTCGGCCACGCCCACACGGATGTTGGCGAGATCGGACGACAACAGACGGCTCTCGGAAGCCAGCAGACCCGCCCGGTTGAGGGGCAGATAGCCGGCATTGCGCTGCCATTCGACCTGGCTCTCGCCGGTCAGCCAGAAGCTGACGAAGCGGGCAACGGCCTTGTACTCCGCCGGCTTCTTGCCCGCGGCAACCCACATCGCGGGGCCGTCGGCGAGGGTGTTTTGCGGCGCGCCGTAGTAGTCCTCGTGGTAGGGCAGCGCAGCGACGCCGACGTTGAATTTGGCTTGCCGCTGCAGAGTCGGCCAAGCACCGGAAGCAGCAGTGAGAACCGCGCATTCACCCTTGGCAAAGTGCTCGACCGCCTCGTCGTTACGACCGAAAAGCTGCAGATAGCGGGCCTTGACCCAGGAGGACAGCATCGCAACGTGCTTGACCGGCAGCATGCCGTTCACCGCGAGGGAGGTTTTCTTGCCTTCGGAGACGACCGGCTCGTTGTGCCACGCGCTCATGTTCTCGACGAGAATCCAGGCCGGCTGCGCACTGGTGTAGGGGCAGGACTGGCCGGCCGCAACCAGTTTGCCGAGCGTGCCCTGGAGCTCCTGCCAGGTTTTCGGCGCTTTTTCGGGATCGACGCCGGCTTCCTTGAAGGCATCCTTGTTGTAGAACATGACCGGAGTGGATAGCGCGACCGGCAGCGCGATCAGGCGATTGGCACTGTCGAGCGGCGTCGGCGTCATCATCGCCGGCGCACGCAGGGTTTCCATCGGCAGGCCGGCATCCTTCATGACCTGGTACAGCGGGCGATAACGCTGGGCGCCGGACAGAAAGCCCGGCAGATCGCGCTCGCCGAGGATCAGCAGGTGAGGCATCGTGCCCTCGTTCCAGGCGCGTTCGCGAATGACGATTTTCGGCCCTGCGGTACCGGCATTGAAACGGTCCACCATCTTCTGGAGTTGGGCGGCTTTGTCGGCATCGAAATCGTGGACCAGTTCGATTTCGGTAATCGATGCGTCGGCAGCTGCGGGCGCAGCAGCGGCCTTGGCGGCAGGTTTCTTGGTGGCGGCGAAAGCGGAACCGGCGCACAGGCCGGCAATGGCAACGCCCAGAACAGCTTGACTGAGCGCGGAACGGCTGAATTTCTTCATGGGAATTTCTTTTATCAACAAGGTGGGGGCAAGTCAGCCTCCCATTATAAAGTCTGGCGCAGCCGGTGCGGCTCGGAGATGCAAGCGGATGTTCAAGTCCGCATGGTGGGCGCCGTTGACCTTTCAACGCCCAACACTCCGCCAGCCATGACCACACCCGATCGCCGCCTCCTCCTTGGCCTTGCCTTTGGCGCCGCCCTGCTCGGCGGATGCGAACAACTCGGCATTCCGGACCCGGCCAAAGCCGCCGCCCAGGCGGAAGCGGACGGCAAGGCGGTCGGCAGCGCCTGCCGTCATGCCGGGCGAGCGATAGAGGATTGCTTCACGCTCAATCCGGCCGCGCCCCGCGCCGCCGTCTTTGCCGGCTGGAAGGAAATGAACGATTACATGGCGGAAAAGAACATCCCGGAGGTTGCGCCGCTATTGCCGCCGCCGGCGCCCCCCGGCGCAGCCAAAGCCGCCGCCAAGGCCAAGCACGCCAAGGCCGACACTGAAGACCAAACGGAAGACACCGCCACAGACAATCACGCCAAGGCCGACGAAGCCGCTCCCGCCGAAGCGGAATCTCCGCGCAAGCGCCGCCGCGCCGCCGACTAGACCTGCCCGACCGCCTCGGCGGAGTCCCAGGCGATTCCGGCGTGCCGCCTGCTTACTCGGAGGCCTTCCACCATGCGACGAAGTCGTCAACGGACATCGCCGGCGCGTAGAGATAACCCTGGGCACAGTTGCAACCCATTTTTATCAGCAAGGCCTCGGTGGCCGCCGTTTCGACGCCTTCGGCCACCACTTCCAGGCCAAAAGTATGGGCAATCCGCACCATCAGCTCGACGATCTCGCGATCGTTGTCCGAGCCGGTAATGCGCTCGACGAAGGATTTGTCGAGCTTCAACTCGTCGAAAGGCAGACGCCGCAGATAATCCATCGACGAATAGCCGGTCCCGAAATCGTCCAGCGCCAGCCGCCCGCCGCCTTCACGAAGGGCTTCGAGAGTACGCACCGAAACCCCTTCGCTGGACACGAGCCCCCCCTCGGTGATTTCAAAACACAGGCGCGACGGTTCCACTCGCCAGGTGTCGCAGGTCTGACGGATGAAGATCGGCAGCTCGGCGTCGTTCAGATCCTCGGCGGTAACGTTGACCGACACCCGCACCTTGCACCCGGCGGCGGCGAAGCTCACGAGGATCTGAGCAGCCTGCTGAATGACCCAGCGCGACAAGGCCGGCATCAGGCCGAGTCGCTCCACCACGCGCAGGATTTCAGGCGGCGTAACCACCCGGCCGTCGTCGCGCGCCCAGCGCAGCAGCGCTTCGGCACCGATCACGCGACGCGACGGCAATTCGACCTGCGGCTGCAAATGAAGCTGGAACTGCTGGGTTTCGAGTGCGCGGGCGACTTCCATCTCGAAGTTCGCATCCCCCTCGGCGCGAACCACCGCTTCGCCGCCATATACGTCGAACGGGCGACCCGCCGACTTTGCGACGACCAACGCCATGCGCGCGGCCTGCTCCAACCCAAAGGGATCGCCCGCCTGCTCCGGCGCCCAACTGCCGCCGGCACAAAAACGTCCGCGCAGCGCAGGAAAATTGTTGGAGCGCAGCACCTCGCAGGCATCCACGAGTTTGTGGCCGGCCAGCGCCACCTGGGCCGGATGATGCAGGTCGGGCAGGATGACGGCCCATTCGTCATCGCCAAGAGTGCACAGGATGTCGCCCGGCCGAAGCACCCCCCGCATCACCTCCGACAGCGCCAGACGAAGGTGATCGCGCTCGTCGAGGGCGAGCACATCCGCCGAACGCCCCCATTCCACGTTCAGCACAACGAGGCCGAGCTGACGGCCGGGAACGATGCGGCCCAGACAATCGGTCAGCAGGGTCAGGAAGCGGCGGCGATTGGGAATGCCGAGAACCGGATCGCCGTCCTCGGCGGACAGGCGGAACGCCTGCTCGTGCTCGATGGCCACTTCGGCCAGCAGACCGCCAAGACACCAGCCGAGCCGGACCAACGCATTGAGGATGTCCAGTTCCAACCGATAAACCATCGCCCGCTCGCCGAACAGCCGCTGCTGGCAGAAGGCGATCAGCACCTCGAGGGCGATGAACGGGAATTCCGCCACCGCACCGGCGAGATAGCACTCGGACCAACGGGCCGCCAACGCGGCCGGCCAGGCGGGCGAAAAATCCCAGTTGACGATCTGCACCAGCTCCATGCAGAAGTCACGCAAGATCGGCGCGATCGTAACGTCGGCAGCGTTGCCCTCCCCCAGATGCAGCCGCTCAAGCAAGATCGCAGCCAGTTCGTCAGCGGTGACGATGCGGCCGAAGGCCCGAATAGCCGCCTGCTCACTCGGGCCGAGACCATAACGCAGCAACAGGCGGGCCAGAACGTCCTCATCGACGGCGCTGCCAGGCGGACGCTCGAAGAAGGGGGCCATTGCGGTCATGCCAGGTAGAACTCCGAGGGATCGACACCGAAAGCACCTGGAGGCAGGGCCCGAACAATCGCGTAGGGCGCCCCGGTGGCGGACGCCCGGTCGTAGAGAAGATCCAGCGTATGCGGATAACTGTTGGGCTTCTTGTCGGGCCCGAGCAGGATCATCACCCGCGGCTTGAGCCGGCGTATGCGGTTCTGGGCGACGACCACCGCCACCTCCCCGGTATTGAGTTCGACCAGCGTCCCCACCGGATACAGGCCGATGCACTGGACAAACTGATCGACCGTACTCTCCGAGAAGCCCGTGCCACGCTGGGCACGCACCGCATCGAGCGCCACCTGGGAACTGGCAGCCTCGCCATAAGGCCGCTCACGGGTCATTGCACAGTAGACGTCGCACAAACCGGCGATCTCCGCCATCAGGCCCACCGCATCGCCCTTCAACTCTTGGGGGTAGCCGCTACCGTCGCAGCGCTCATGGTGACGACCGACGATGTCGAGCATCTGCGGCGTGGCGTGGGGCGAAGCCGCCAGAATCTGCAGCGAAAAGTCGACGTGCGTCCGGAGTATCTCGTATTCGCGCGGGCTCAGCGCGCCCTTCTTGTGCAACAGCCGCACCGGCAGACGCAGCTTACCCACATCCTGCAGCATGCCGGCCATGCCGAGGGTCGCGACCGCTTCGTCGCCCAAGCCAAGATAGCGCCCGAAGATCATCACGTGGGCGGAAACATCGAGGGAATGGTCGTAGCTGTACTGGTCGGTCCTGCGCAAACGTGCCAACCACAGCAGTGCATCGGGATTGCGGGCCACGCTGAGCACCATCTCCGACACCACACCGCGCAGGCGCTCGAGATCCGGATTCAAGCTGCGCTGCACGTCTTGGGCGATCTGCGCGAGCAGACTTTGGGCGCGCCCAACCAACGGCAACGCCGAAACGATTTCCTCTTCGACCGGAACGGCCGGCTCGGCGTAGATCATGCCCGCCGGCCCGCCGCCGCCGGCACGCGGCTCGTCGCGGGCGACGCCGTCGCTGCCGGAGCGCTTGGAATGCACGATGCCGGCGACGAGTGGGCGGGATGACGGATGAGCGGGCGAACGGGAAGAATAGCCCTCCGGATGCGCCTCACCGACACCGCCGGGGCGCGCAGGCAAAACATCGGGGTAGATATGGAGCCACGGCGCAATGTCGCTCGCCGCTTGATCCGGCGCAGCGACCGTGTTGTCGCGGGACGAAGAGCGCAACGCGCGCAGCAGCGCAAAAAAATCCACCGGCCGACGACGCGCCTCGTGCGGCACCTGAAAAGCCCCCAGCGCAGCGGCGCGCTCCTGCGGAGCCTCCGACGGCGATTCGGGCTCCGCCCGCCACGCATCGCCCGTCGAGCGGGTACGGTCAACATAAACGAAGCGGCACACCTCGCGCACCTGGTCCAGGAGAGGCTGATCCTCGATCAGGAATCCCTGGAGCATAAACGGCGACTCCAGCCACGGACGATCCAGCTCACAGACGAACATGCCGATTCGCAAATCCTGAGCCGCCACGATTTCCTTCAATGCATCCTCCCTCAAACGCAGCACCGTCGAAAATAACGGACAACCCGGTATTTACGGCGCCGGATTGGTGAACTGGAGATGCAGCGCATCGATTTCCGCAAGCAAGCCAGCGTCGAGGCTCCGCTCGCAGGCACGCAGATTGGCGTTCAGCTGGGTCAGGGTGGTGGCACCGATGATGGTGCTGCCGACAAAAGGCCGCCCCGCGACAAAGGCAAGCGCCAACTCGGACGGAGTCAGATCGTGCCGGCGGGCGAGCGCCGCATAGGCTTCGACGGCGGGCCGCACATTGGGCTTTTCGTAACGCTGGCCGAATGCCGGAAAGAGCGTGATACGCCCCGTCGCCGAAGGGTCTTCGAGATATTTTGCAGTGAGGTGACCGAAGGCCAGCACCGAATAAGGCAGCAGACTCACCTTCTCGCGGAAACAGACTTCCGCCAGCGCCTGTTCGAAAACCCGATTCAGCAGGCTGTAGGCGTTCTGAACCGACACGACGCGAGGCAGGCCGAGCTCGTCGGCGGCCCGCAGGAAGGTCATCAGACCCCACGGATTTTCGTTGGACAGGCCCACGTAGCGGATCTTTCCCTCCGTCACCAGTTCGGCCATCGCAGCCATCTGCTCCCGGATCGGCGTGAAGGCGCGCTCATTGGTCTCGTCGAAACGCCAGCCGCCGAACATCGGCTGATTCCGATCCGGCCAGTGAATCTGATAGAGATCGATGTAGTCGGTGCCCAGGCGACGCAAGCTGCCCTCGACCGCGGCACGGATGGTTTCCCGGCCGTTGGATTCCGGTCCGCCGCGAATCCAGTCGAGCTTGCGTCCGGCGGACGTCAGTTTAGTGGCCACGATCGCCGTGTCGCGGGCCCGGCCCTTCAGCCACGAACCGACGATCGATTCGGTCGCCCCGGAAGTTTCGGCCCTCGGCGGCACCGGATACATCTCGGCCGTATCGATGAAATTCACGCCGTGGGCAAAGGCGGCATCGAGTTGGGCGTGCGCTTCGGCTTCGGAATTTTGCTGACCGAAGGTCATGGTGCCGAGACAGACGGACGAAACCAGCAGATCGCTGGCTCCAAGCTTGCGGTATTCCATGGAAAGACTCCAGAAATCTCGGGTGGGAAGGTGCTTGAGCAACGATCGGTTATCATCCGCGCCACCCCACCCGCCCTGGGCGGCAACGCGGCTGGCACGCTCCGGATCGTCCAGCCCCGGATTTTACACGGCCCGCCGCGGCCCTCCGCGCCTTTACACATCATGCCGACAGCCCACCAGCCCTGCGAATCCCTCGGCCTACTCGTCCAATGCCGCCCGGGCTTCGAGTCCGACGCCGGCCTCGAACTCGAAACCGCCGCCCGCGCCGCGCGCCTGGAAGGCAAGATCGACACCCAGCCCAACAGCGGATTCGTCGTCCTCGCCCTCGACACACCCCAGCCCCACGACGCCGTGCGGCGGCGCCTCGACCTCTCCCGGCTGATCTTCTGCCGCCAGGCCTGCCACGTGGTGGCCGTGCTCGACGAACTTCCCGAACGCGACCGCCTGACGCCCCTGCGCGCCGCCATCGCAAGCACCGGCGAACGCTTCTCCGCCCTGCTCCTCGAAACCCCCGACACCAACGATGGCAAGGAGCAATCGGGTTTCCTGCGTCGCTTCGGCCCGCTGCTCGAAGAGGCGCTTGCCAAAGACGGCCTGCTCCGTTCCGACTCGCCCCATCTGCCGCGCCTGCACGTGTTCTTCGAAGGGCCCAAACGTGCCTGGCTCGGCCTCAGCGCCAGCAGCGAAGCTTCGCCCTGGCCGATGGGCATTCCGCGCCTGCGCATGCCGAAGGACGCGCCGAGCCGCTCCACCCTCAAACTCGCCGAAGCCATTCTCACGCTGCTCTCGCCCGACGAACAGAAAGCCACCCTGCGCCCTGGCCTCACCGCCGTCGATCTCGGCGCAGCGCCCGGCGGCTGGAGCTGGCAATTGGCCAGCCGCGGCCTGCGCGTCACCGCCATCGACAACGGCCCGCTCGCTCCGTCGGCCCTCGCCACGGGCCTGATCGACCATCTGAAAGTCGATGGCTTCACCTGGAAACCGAAGAAACCGGTCGAGTGGATGGTCTGCGACATGGTCGAACAACCTTCGCGCATCGCTCCGCTGATGGCCGAGTGGGTCGCCAGCGGACGCTGCCGGCGCAGCATCTTCAACCTCAAGCTGCCGATGAAACGCCGCTACGAGGAAATCGAACGCTGCCGCGCCGCGATCGACCACCGCATGCGCGCCGGCAACATCAAATACATATTGCGAATCAAACACCTCTACCACGACCGGGAAGAAGTTACGTGCTATCTGACGAAGCGCTGATTCCTCCGCGATGTATAATGGACGACTAATTTCATGGTGCACTGCAGTAAAATGCCGGCACCCACAACGTGAACATACCCATGTCGTTTTCCGAACTCGGACTCATCCCTGAAATCCTGCAAGCCGTCACCGATGCCGGCTACACCGAACCGACGCCGATCCAGCGCCAAGCGATTCCGGTCGTCCTCGCCGGCCACGACGTCATGGGTGGCGCCCAGACCGGCACCGGCAAAACGGCGGGTTTCACGCTGCCCTTGCTCAACCGCCTGGCCCGGCATGCCAGCACGTCGACCAGCCCGGCCCGTCACCAGGTCCGTGCGCTGATCCTGGCGCCGACGCGGGAACTCGCGATGCAGGTCTACGAGTCGGTCAAGATGTACTCCAAGCACCTTCCGTTACGCAGCACCTGTATCTACGGCGGCGTGGACATGAACCCGCAGATCCAGGAACTGCGTCGCGGCATCGAAATCGTTGTCGCTACGCCGGGCCGACTGCTCGACCACGTCCAGCAGAAAACCATCGCCCTCGGCCAAGTCGAGTTCCTCATTCTCGACGAAGCCGACCGCATGCTCGACATGGGCTTCATCCCGGACATCCGCCGCATCCTCGCGCTGCTGCCGACCAACCGCCAGAGCCTGCTGTTCTCCGCCACCTTCTCGGACGAGATCAAAAAGCTTGCCGACCAGATGCTGAAGAACCCGCAACTGATCGAAGTCGCCCGCCGCAACATGGTGAGCGAAACCATCAGCCACATCGTTCACCCGGTTTCCAGCGGTCTCAAGCGCAACCTGCTTGCCCACATCGTCCGTCATGAGGACGAGGCCAACCAGGTGCTGGTCTTCGTGGACACCAAATTCGCCTGCAGCCGCCTCGCCCATTTCCTCGAGCGCCACGGCATCTCGGCCGACTCGATCCACGGCGACAAAAGTCAGCAAGCCCGCACCGAAACCCTCGAAAACTTCAAGAGCGGGAAGGTCCGCGTCCTCGTCGCAACCGACGTGGCCGCCCGCGGTCTCGATATCGAGGATCTGCCCTCGGTCATCAATTTCGAACTGCCCCATACCGCCGAAGACTACGTCCATCGCATCGGCCGTACCGGTCGGGCCGGCAAGTCCGGCAAGGCCGTGTCGCTGGTCAGTTCCGAAGAACGTCACCGCCTCGCCGACATACAGAAACTGATCAAGCTCGAGATCAAGCAGGAAATCGTTCCCGGCTTCGATCCTGAGCCCGACTTTTTCGACTCGGAAGGTGCCCGACGCAAGCGCGGCGCCCCCGCCTCGCGCAGCGCCGCGGAAAGCGCGCCGGCCTCCGAGCGCGGCCCGCGGCCCGAACGCGGCCCCCGCGGAGACGCCCGCGAACGCCCTCCCCGCGAGTCTCGCGGCGACTCCCGCGAACGTAGCCCGCAACGCTCGCGCCACCCCTCGCACATCGCCGCTGACGGCTTCGACTTCAGCAAGCCCTACGAAGAACGCACCCCAAAGGCAGCCGCTTCAGACGCCGCCGGCACGAAGGAAGAAGCCAGCCCCCAGAAAGGCCAGCGCCCCATCGCCTTCCTCCTCGGCGGACTCGGCCGCAAGCACTAAGCGGATCGCAACAAGCCCGGGGTGAATCCTTCGCCCCGGCATACCCGCTTCAACGACATCGACCCTGCTGGCGTACACTGTGCAAGCCTAAATAAGCTTGTAGCGAAGAACGCCAAAAGGCCTGCCCGATGCGTCCAACCACTCCGCTTTCTCCGGAAGTGCTGTACACCGCCTGCGATGCGGTCGACCTCGATTTTTCCAGCACCGACGCCCTTCCCGATATAGACGCAGCGCGGGTCCACACCCGCGCCGTCGAGGCCATCCACCTGGGTCTCGACATCCACCACGACGGCTACAACCTCTTCGTGCTCGGTGAGACCGGCAGCGGTCGCCACGCCATGACCAGTCAGCTTCTCGAAGCCGAGCGCCAAAGCGGTCAGGCTCCGGCCGACTGGTGTTATGTCTACAACTTCACCAACGCCGACCGTCCCAATCTGCTGCGCCTGCCCTGCGGTCGCGGAGCACGGCTTCGCGACGACATGCAGCATTTCGTCGCCGAACTGATTCCCGCAATCAGCGCCGTCTTCCAGAGCGACGAATACCGCTCCCGCATCGACGCGATGCAGGAAGAAGAAAAGCAGCGTGAGGAAGCCGAATTCCAGGCGCTCGGCCAGGACGCCGTGAAGGTCGGCGTAGCCCTGCTGCGCACCCCCCACGGCTTCGCCTTCGTTCCACTGAAAGACGACGAAACCACGCTTTCTCAGGAAGAGTTTGCCGCGCTCCCCGAAGAGCGGCAACACGAACTCGAATCCAATATCAAAGCCCTGCGCGAGCGTATGCACAAGCTCACCAACGAGTTTCCGCGCTGGCGCCGCGACTTGCAGAACCGCATCAAACAGGCCGGTAGCGAAGCCCTGCGGGTCACCGTGACACACCTGGTCGACGACCTCAAAACCGATTACGCCGACCTGCCCGAGGTCGGCACATATCTCGACGCCGCCTTGCAGGACATCATCGAGAGCGGCGAATCCCTGCGCGATTCCTCCCGCAGCGAAGAAGACGCGGAAGTCACCACTTACTCGGGCACCATCTCGGTCCAGCGCTACCTGGTCAATCTCCTCGTCGAGAACCCCGCCGACGGCGCCCGCCCCGTGGTCTATGAAGACCATCCCACGCTGCAGAATCTTGTCGGACGTATCGAGCACGTTGTCCACATGGGCACGCTGATGAGCAATTTCACGCTGATCCGCGCCGGCGCCCTGCACCGTGCCAATGGCGGCTTCCTGATGCTCGATGCCGTGAAGGTTCTGAGTCAGCCCTATGCCTGGGAAGGCCTCAAGCGCTGCCTGAAGGCCGGCCGCATCCGCATCGAATCGCTCTCGGACCTGCTCGGCCTCTCAAGCACGGTGCAGATCGAACCGGAACCGATGCCCCTCGACCTGAAAGTCGTCCTCATCGGCGAACGGCTTGTCTATTACCTGCTTTGCCAGTACGACCCGGAGTTCCCTGCGCTGTTCAAAATCAATGCAGACCTGGAAAGTGAAATTGAGCGCAGCCCGGCCAACACCGCCGCCTACGCCCGACTTATCGCCACCCTGGCCCGTCGCGACAAGTTGCGTCCGCTGTCGGCGGTGGCCGTAGCGCGCGTGATTGAACACGCGGCGCGCCTCGCCAGCGACGCCCAGCGCCTCACAACCCACACCCAGCCCCTCGACGACCTGATGCGTCAAGCGGATCACTTCGCCGCAACGGGAGGAGCCGCTCTCATCGAACGGCAGCACGTCGAGGCCGCCCTCGAAGCACACCGACGCCGCAACGAGCGCATCCGTATGCGCTACCTCGACGAAATCCTGCGCGGCCATCTCCTGGTGGATAGCACCGGCGAGCACGTCGGACAGATCAACGGACTGGCCGTTGTCATGCTCGGAGACAGCACCTTCGCGCACCCGGTGCGTATCACCGCCACCGTGCGGGTTGGCGAAGGCGATGTCGTCGACATCGAACGCGAGGTCAAACTTGGCGGTCCGATCCACTCCAAGGGCGTACTCATCCTCTCCGCCTTCATCGCCTCCCGCTTTGGGCTGCGTATGCCCCTGTCGCTCAAGGCCAGTCTCGTGTTCGAGCAGTCCTACGGTGGCGTCGAAGGAGATAGCGCCTCCCTCGCCGAACTGTGCGCCCTGCTCTCGGCCATCGCCGACCTGCCGCTCAAGCAGTCGCTGGCCGTAACCGGTTCGGTCAATCAGTTCGGTCGCGTCCAGGCAGTGGGCGGCATCAACGAAAAGATCGAGGGTTTCTTCGACATCTGCAAGGCACGCGGCCTCACCGGCGATCAGGGCGTGCTCATTCCTGAATCCAATGTCTGCGATCTGATGCTGAACAAAGAGGTCGTCGACGCCGTGCGTGAAGGCCATTTCAAGGTCTGGGCAATCGCCGACGTCGATCAGGCCCTCGAACTGCTCACCGGACTGCCCGCGGGCACGCCCGACGAAAAAGGCGAAATGCTCGACGGCTCGGTCAATTTCCGCGTTGCCGCCCGCCTGCAAGAACTCGCCCGGATGCGCCACGAGTTTGCCAATCTCAAAGGCGCGAGACTCAAGAATTCACCCAAGAGCGGCGGAAACTGAAATCTCTCGGCCAACCCGGAAATTTCACCGGCAAGAGGCCACGGAACGGCGCATCAGACAGGGCGGATCAACGCGCACAAGCAATATGGTGGCCGCACGCCACCAACGCCAGAATGCGCCTGAACACAAATCAGGATTCCAGCCCGCCAGAACAGCGGATGGTCGAGGCCGACTTCGATCACTGCACGCCCGCCAGCACCAACTAC
>CALMXT010000353.1 GCA_937871125.1 uncultured Zoogloea sp.
GCGGCGATGATCGGCGCGCTGGCCGACTGGTTTGCGGTGGTGGCGCTGTTCCGCCATCCACTCGGTCTGCCGATTCCCCACACGGCGATCCTGCCCCGCAACAAGGCGCGGCTGGCCGACAATCTGGCGATATTCATCCGCGACAAATTCCTCGACACCGCCTCGTTGGTCGCCCGGCTGCGCGCTGCCAATCCGGCCGAGCACATCGCCAGCTGGCTGCAGGATGAAAACAATGCCCGTCTTCTGGCCGACCGGCTGGCTGTGGTGCTCGTCGAGTCCCTCGATTTCATGGACGACAAGCGGGTCCGCCGGCTCGCCCTCCATGCCCTCCGGCACCGCGCCGGCAAGCTCGATCTGGCGGGCGCCGTCGGGCGCATCATGGATGTGATGACCGAGGGCGGCCGTCACCAGGCTTTGCTCGACGAAGGCTTGCGCAAGCTCGCCGCGTGGCTCGACGACCCCGGCGTGCAGCAGGGTTTTGCGGGCATGATCGTGGATGTGGCGAGCAAGGAATACCCGAAAGTCGTCGCCATGCTCGGCCTTGTCGGGATCAACCCGACGGAACTCGGCGACAAGGTTTCGGTGGGCATCGTTGCCGGCGTCAATGGGCTGCTCGACGAGGTCGCCAAAGATCCGCAGCACCCGCGCCGCGCCGCTTTCGACGAACTGATCGCCCGTTACATCGGGCGTCTTCAGCACGACGACGATTTCCGGGCCCGTATCGAGCAGGTCAAGCGCGACTTCCTCGCCCACCCCGGCGTTGGCGCCTACATCCAGGAAATGTGGGGCGAGCTGCGCGGCTGGCTCGCCAGCGACATGGCCCGCCCGGATTCCCGCGTGCGCCGCAAGCTCGCCTCGGTTGCCGCCGCCATCGGCGCGAGCCTCGCCACCAACCCGGCCCTCCGCGATTCGGTCAACGAGCATATCGAACACACCGTCGAAAGCCTCGCCCCGGAACTCCGCGACGGTCTTTCCCGCCACATCGCCAGCACCGTGCGGGCCTGGAACGACGACGATCTGGTGCGCGAGATCGAACGCAGCGTCGGTCGCGACCTGCAGTTCATCCGCGTCAACGGCACCGTCGTCGGCGGCCTCATCGGCGTGGTGCTCTACGCCGTCACCCATCTCATCGCCTGAACCGCCATGATTCTTCGCATCAGCAGCAATTTCGACTCCGGCGCCATCGAGGTGCTGTCCATCGACACGCCCGACAACATCCGCCTGCGCCTGCGCCCCGACCAGGGCGTGGATGGCGCCGCGCCTTTCTGCCAGTGGTTCCATTTCCGTCTCCACGGTGCGGCCGGGCAGGGCGTGCGGATGGTTTTCGAGAACGCCGCCGAGGCGTCCTACCCGGACGGCTGGCCGGGCTACCGCTGCGTGGCGTCCTACGACCGGCGCAACTGGTTTCGGATCGACTCGACCCGCTTTGAGAACGGTCAGCTGATCGTCGAACACCAGCCTGAACGGGACAGCATCTACTACGCCTATTTCGAGCCGTATTCGCTGGAGCGCCACCTCGATCTCGTCGGGCGCGCGGATGCGTCGCCCTTCGCGTCAGTGAGCAATCTGGGCGCCACCGTGGATGGTCGCGACCTCGATCTGGTCACTGTCGGCAGCGCCGGCCCCGGCAAGCGGCCGGTGTGGATCATCGCCCGCCAGCATCCGGGCGAAAGCATGGCCGAATGGTTCGTCGAAGGTCTGCTCGAACGCCTGCTCGACGGTGCCGACCCGGTTGCCCGCCGCATCCGCGAAACGGCCGTGCTCTACGTCGTGCCCAACATGAATCCGGACGGCGCCAGCCGCGGCAATCTGCGCAGCAACGCGGCCGGAGCCAACCTCAACCGCGAGTGGCGCGAGCCCACCTTGGCGCGCAGCCCCGAAGTGCTGCTGGTGCGCAATGCCATGGAGGCGAGCGGTGCCGACCTGTTCCTCGACATCCATGGCGACGAGGCGCTGCCCTACGTGTTTTTCTCCACTGCCGAGGAAGTGCCCGGCTTTTCGGACGAGCAGCGTGTTCGCCAAGCCCGCTTTGTCGAAGCCTTCCAGGCGGCCAGCCCGGATTTCCAGACCGAGCACGGATACCTTTCCGGGCGCTTCAAGGACGAATTGCTCACCCTCGCCTCCAAGTGGGTGGCGCACCGTTTCGGCTGCGTTTCGATCACTCTGGAGATGCCCTTCAAGGACAACGCCAATCTGCCCGACAGCCTTACCGGCTGGAATGGCGAGCGCAGCAAGCGGCTGGGCGCGGCAATGCTCAATCCGATTCTTGCCCATCTGGCGAACTGACGCGCTTTGCCGGCTGCGCAAGTGGCCGGTCGCGATCCGCCGGGTTGGAAGTCGCCGCCACGCGCGGCCCGGTCGCCTTTCGTTTCTTTATTCCTCAAGATCGCGCCGCTTTTCCCGATACTGAACGTGCGTTCAGAGGAGGAAAGGCTGATGAGTCAAATCGCAAACGTGCCGCTACCGGCGCGGGAATATCGCTTGAAGGCGGTCGGACCTTGGATTGTGCTGGTCGGCTGGCTTGCCGTGGCGGCCGCGCAGCTGTGGTCCTTGCAGGTCGAGGCGGTCGTCAGGGGCGAGGTCTGCAGCGCCCAGCCTGTCGTCGCCTTGTGGGGAGGACGGCAATGACGGAGCGGCAGGCGGTTGCGGCCGTCGACGGCATAACCGGTTTTCGTGCCCGGGCCGATCGTTTCCTGATTGGCGCACTGGGTGCCCACTTGCTGCTGTGTCTCGTGGTGGCGGCGATGACCGATACATGGCAGCCGGCACTGTCGGTTGGCTTGCCGGCCTTCGGTGTGCCGCTGCTCGTCAGCCGCAGCGCCCCCGGCGGATTGGTGACGCGGATCGCGGTCGCGTGCGGCTTCATGATTTTCTCGGCATTGCTGATCCAGCAGACCCACGGCACCATCGAGGCTCACTTCGGAATTTTCGCCCTGCTGGCTTTCCTCGTGCTGTATTGCGATTGGCGTCCGCTGGTCGCGGCGGCCGGTCTGATTGCGGTGCATCACCTCTGCTTTGCCTGGCTGCAGGCGACCGGCGCCGGTGTTTACGTCTTTCCGCAAGTAGAGGACGGCGTCGTGCGGGTGCTCATTCATGCCGCCTACGTGGTCGTCGAAACCGGTCTGCTGTGCTACATCGCCGCCATGCTCAAGGGCATGGTCGAAGATGGCGTGGCCGTTTCGGACTTTTCCACCCGCGTGGCCGCCGGTCGTCTGGATTACGTCTTCGACCCGAAGAAAGTCGAATCCCGGCCGCTGCTGGCCGCCGTGTCCCGCATGCAGGACGAACTGCGCGCCACCCTCACCGAAGCCCACAACACGGCTAACGGTCTGCAGGCGCTGGCGCTTCGGCTTACGGGCATGTCCCGTGGGATTGCCGATGGTTTCAATGAGCAGAACAACTCCACGAGCGCGATGGCCGCAGCGGTGGAGGAAATGACCGTGTCCATCAATCAGATATCCGTCGATGCCGCCGAAGCGCGTCGTCTGTCCGCCGATTCGACCGCGGCGGCGGGGCAGGGCAGCAAGGTGGTGAAAGTGGCGGTGAGCGAGATGGCCGGGATCGCGGGCGTGATCGGCAATGCCGTCGAACGGGTCGAAGATCTGGGCCGGGAGTCCGAACGGGCGGCCGAGGTGGTGACGATCATCAAGGGCATTGCCGATCAGACCAACCTCTTGGCCCTCAATGCGGCCATCGAGGCGGCTCGCGCCGGCGAACTGGGCCGTGGCTTTGCGGTGGTTGCCGATGAGGTGCGCAAGCTCGCCGAGCGCACCACCACCGCAACCGACGAAATCGGCCGGATGATGAACGACATGCGTAGCGCGAAGGAGTCGGTGCTGGGCTGTATCGAGAGCGCAGTGGCATTGGTCGAGACGGGCGTCGGCCATGCCGGCGAGGCCGGGAACTCGATCGATCTGATCACCGGTCGGGTGAGCGGCGTGGGCGATATCGTCGGCAGCATTTCCGATGCGCTCGCCGAGCAGACCCAGGCAGCCCAGGAAATCGCCCGTCACGTGGAGCGCATTTCCCAGATGGCCGACCGTTCTGCGGCGGCTACGCGGGAAATTGCCGGCGAGGCGCACACGCTCACCGGCAATGCCGAGAATCTGCTCGGGGCGCTTGAACGTTTCCATCTTTGATGGAAAAAAATATTCCAAATTTTTTTGAAATTCGTGTCATCCATCGGACAAAGTTCCGCGTTAAGCATGCACAGGTGAGCGATCGCCGGATTTCACAGGAGAAGTCGATGGGCAGTTATTGCAACGAGTCCTACGCAGAATTTCTGGATTCCCTCAAGGCAGCGGGTGTGGTCATCCGCAATGAAAGCGAAGTACGTGAGCGGCTGGCAGAATCCCAGCGCTGGAGGTCGGCCTTCATGACCCTGGCCGCCAATGGCCGCTTGCTCGGGATCGAGTTTTCGGTGGCCGGCAAGAGCAGCGATCCGCGCGCCGTGCAGCGCGTGTTGGCCGAGCATTCTTTCCCCGCCGAGAAGGAAGCCGCCTTCATCGCCCAGCTGACCGCTGACCGTTGAGCGCGCGGGGTGCCGGCCCCGTCGATAAAACCCGGTACGCAAATCAAAACCCTCTTTAGCCGTTTGGCTCGAGAGGGTTTTTCTTTTTTCGGGTTCGTGTCCGATGTCCTTTGGCCGACTGCGGGCGCTTAAAGTTTCCCGTTGAGGCGTCGTCAATACGAGGACGATACGCTTACTGGGACCGCCGCTCTGAAAACCCCGTCTCTGCCTTCTGCTCCCGAGATTTCGGCGCTTGACGTGATTGCGCTGCAGGCTGCGGTGGTGTCCCACGAGCGGCTTCAACCGGCGGCAACGGCGTTTGCGTCCGAACTGGCGACCCGGCTCGGTTGCGAGCGTGTCGCGGTCGGTTTCGTCGAAGATCGCTTCGCCCGGGTGGTTGCACTGTCCCACGGGGCGCTTGGCGACAACCGCACGGAATCTCTGCGGACCATCGGCACTGCGATGGACGAGGCGGTCGAGCAGGCCGCTACAGTCATTGCGCCGGCGCCTGCCGACCTTCCGCCGCGCATCATCCTGGCTCACGAAGAGTTGCTGCGTCGGGACGGCGGGAGCGTGTGCACCATTCCCATCGCCGTCCGGCACGAACTGGTCGGGGCCGTGATGCTGCAGTTTCGAGAAGCGGCGGTGCCGTCGCCGGAGCGCGTGGACGACTGGGAACACGCCATCGCGCTGGTCGGGCCGGTGTTGTACTTCATGCGTCACGGCGAACTGCCCTTGATGAAGCGTTTGCGCAATCGTCTGCGGCGTGCTTGGGCGCATCTGCGCGGGCCGGCCGGCGGACGTCTGCGGATCGGCTTGGGCCTTGCGGCGCTTGCGCTTGCGGTGCTGCTGGCGGTGCCTTTCGAATACCGGGTGGGCGGCAATGCCCGTGTCGAGGGCGCGATTCAGCGGGTGCTGGTCGCGCCGGTGGATGGATTTCTCAAGCAGAGTCTGGTTCGCCCCGGCGACCTGGTGAAAGCCGGGCAGGTGCTGGCCGAACTGGCCGAGCAGGATTTGCAGCTCGAACGCAACAAGTGGACCAGCGAACTCGCCCAGCACGAGAACGCCTACGGCGCGGCGATGGCACGGGCCGACCGCGCCCAGTTGGTCATCAGCCAGGCGAAGGCCGACGAGGCCCGCGCCCAACTGGCACTGGTGGACGAGCAGCTCGGCCGCACCCACATCGAAGCTCCGTTCGACGGGGTGGTGATCCGCGGGGATCTGAGTCAGTCGCTCGGGGCGCCGGTGCAGCGCGGCGACGCGCTGCTGACGGTGGCGCCGCGGGAGCGTTTCAGGGTGATCGTCGAGGTGGACGAACGGGACATCGCCCGGGTGCGCCTTGGGCAGGCCGGCAGTCTGGCCTTGTCGGCCTTGCCGTGGGATACGCTTCCGCTGTCGGTGAGCCGCATCACGCCTATGGCCAATGTGGTGGAAGGACGTAACGTCTTCGAAGTGGAAGCGGCTCTGCTCAGTCAGCCAGACAAGCTGCGCCCAGGCTTGCGCGGTGTCGCCAAGATCGCGGTGGGGCGCGAGCCGCTGCTGTGGGCCTGGACCCACCGCCTGACCGATTGGGCGCGGATCGGATTGTGGTCCTGGCTGGGGCATTGAGGTGACTTCGGAGCAGAGCGCCAGCGTTTTCAGCAGCCAGTGGTATCGGGTTGCCAAGTTGCATCCGAGCCTGCGCTCGCAGGTGCGGGTGACGCGGCAGATCTACCGGGACGAGACATGGTACGTGCTTGCCGATCCGGTGAGCGGGCGTTTTCACCGCATGAACGCGGCTGCCTACGCTTTTGTCGGGCGCTGCGACGGCACCCGCAGTGTGGATGAGCTGGCCGAGGCGCTGCTGGCCGACGACCCCGACAACGCACTGACCCAGGACGAGATCGTGCGCCTCCTGGTGCAGCTCAACCAGCGCGGTCTGATCCAGTGCGAAGTGACCCCGGACGTCGAGGCGATCTTCCACCGGCAGCACCAGGAAAAACGCAAGGAGCGGCGTCTGGGCGTGAATCCGCTGGCTTTCCGTCTGCGTCTGGGCGATCCGAGCGCCTTTCTCGAGCGTTTCGATCCGTGGTTGCGTCGCCTTGTTTCGCTGCCCATGCTGCTGCTCTGGCTGGCGGTCGTGGCGGTCGGAGCGTTGATCGGCCTGACGCATTTCGACGATCTGGTGTCGGCCGCCCATACCTGGATGTCGACGCCGCGCTTTCTGCTGATTGCCTGGCTGCTTTATCCGCCGGTCAAGGCCATTCACGAATTGGCCCACGGGCTGGCGATCCGCCGCTTCGGCGGCGAGGTGCGCCAGATGGGCATCAGCCTGTTGCTGCTCACGCCGGCGCCTTATGTGGATGCATCGGCGGCATCGGCCTTGCGCCATTCCAACCAGCGTTTGGTGGTGAGCGCCGCCGGCATCATGGCCGAACTCTTTCTGGCGGCCCTTGCCCTGCTCGTCTGGGTGACGGTTCAGCCGGGTACGGTCCGCGATGTGGCGCTGGTGGTGGCGGTGATCGGCAGCGTGTCGACGGCGCTGTTCAACGGCAATCCGCTGCTGCGTTTCGATGGCTATTACGTGCTTTGCGACAGCTTCGATCTGCCTAACCTGGGCGCCCGAAGTCAGGCCTTCTGGCGCCATCTGTTGTTGAGCCGGGTGCTGCGGCTGGTCGACGTGCCTTCGCCCGAACCGGGGAAGGGCGAGCGGCCGTGGCTGGTGTTCTATGCACCGGCTGCGCTGATTTACCGGATAGGGCTGACCGTCGCCATCGTCGGCTGGATCGGGAGCTGGTCGATGGTGCTGGGCGTGCTGGCCGGGGTGGGCATGGCGATCACGCTGGTCGTGAAGCCCGCGGTCGATTTCTGGGTCAGTCTGTTGCGCATGGCCCTGCCGGAGCGGCAGCGCCGGCGGGTGCTGCGTACCGCGGGCCTGGTGAGCGTGATGGCGGTCGGGCTCGTCGGGTGGGTGCCGTTTCCCTTTTCGACGCTGGCCCAGGGCGTCGTCTGGGTGCCCGAGCAGGCCCAGCTGCGGGTGGGCACCGACGGTTTCATCGTGGCTCTGGAAGCCCGACACGGCGAGCGGGTGGAGGCCGGCCAAGTGCTGGCGCGGTTGGACGATGCGCGTCTGGTGGCCGAGTCGGCCAGGTTGCGCAGTCAGCTCGAAGGCCTGGATACGGATCTCTTCCAGGCCATGCAGCGCGATCCGGTGAAAGCCCGCGATGTGGAAACGGAGATCGAGCGGATCAAGGCGCGGTTGGCGCGGACCGAGGAATTGCAGGGGCTGCTGGTTTTGCGGGCCGGTGTGTCCGGCCGGCTTGCGATGCCCAAGCAGGCGGATGTGGAAGGCGCATTCGTGCCTCGCGGCGCTTTGCTCGGGCACATTCTCACCGGCGAGGCCGCCACGGTGCGGGTGGCCGTGGAGCAGGACGTGGCGGCCCTGGTGCGTGCCGATACCCGCAGCATCGCGGTGCGGCTCGCCGAGTTGCCGGGCGTGGCCATGTCGGCTCGGCTGTTGCGCGCGGTGCCGGCCGCCACCGAAAAACTGCCCAGCGCCGCCCTCGGCGACTATGCGGGCGGCCGCCTCTCCGTCGATCCGGCGGATGAGGATCATCTGCGCGCTTCCGCGCCGGTGTTCGTCTTCGATCTGGTTGTCGACGGACTGGTGCTCGATCGGGCCGGCGGTCGGGCGTGGGTGCGCTTCGATCACGGCTGGGCACCGCTTGCGGTGCAATGGGGGCGTCAGCTCAAGCAGCTTTTCCTGCGTCATTTCAATCCGGCCACATGATCCATCGCCTCGATGTCCGCGCGCCCTTGCCGGGCTTGGTGTGGGGTGCCTACCCGGAGCGCCGGGAGGCGCCGCGGACACGCTGGCCCTGGCAGCGGGCGCCGTATCGGCGGTGGCTGGCGGAGGTGCGGGCGGCGGCGGTCGATTGGCGGGGGCTGGACGAAACGGCCTTCGGACATCGTTTGCGTGGCGTTCAGGGGCGTCTCGGGCGCGACGGGATGGTTGGGGAAACCATCGTCGAAGCGCTTGCGGCGGCCGTCGAAGCGGCCCGTCGCAGCCTCGCCTTCGAAGCCTACGACACTCAGATCTATGCCGCGCTGGTGATGCTCGACAACCGTCTCGCCGAGATGGCGACCGGCGAGGGCAAGACTCTGGCCGCTGCGCTGGCGGCGGCAGTGGGGGCGCTGGCCGGCATCCCGGTGCATGTGCTCACCGCCAACGATTATCTGGTCGCCCGGGACGCCGCCGGGTTGGCGCCGTTCTACGTCAGCCTCGGTTTGCGCGTGGCTTGCGTGACCGGGTCGATGGACGAGACCCAACGCCGGGCGGCCTACGGTGCGTCGGTGTGCTACGTGACGGCCCGCGAGCTGGTTTTCGATTATCTGCGCGACGGTCAGCGGCGTGGCTTTGCGCGCAGCGATCTGCAACGTCGCGCCGCCGCCATGCGCGGGGCCGAGGGTGCCCGGTCGATGTTGCGCGGCCTGTGCATGGCGGTGATCGACGAGGCCGACAGCCTGCTGATCGACGAGGCGATGATGCCGCTGATCCTCTCGCGACAGGTGCACGATAGCGCGGCGCGGGCCTTCTTCTGGCAGGCCTGGTCGATGGCCGGCGAGTTGCAGGCGGGGGAGGATTTTCGGCTCGAAGCCGGCGCGATGCGGGTCGAGCTCACGGCGGCCGGGCGGGCCCGCCTTGCC
This sequence comes from uncultured Zoogloea sp., assembly GCA_937871125.1. Lineage (GTDB taxonomy): Bacteria > Pseudomonadota > Gammaproteobacteria > Burkholderiales > Rhodocyclaceae > Zoogloea. Next base: position 9,197 of record CALMXT010000353.1, read on the forward strand.
GAGCGGGCGGTGCCGCTGGGCGGCCGCTGGCGGTCGGCACGCTTGCGCGAGGAAGTGGCCGGCATGGCGTTGGCGGCCCGCCATGCCTACCGGCGCGACGTGCACTACCTGGTGCGCGACGGCAAGATCGAGATCATCGACGAGATCACCGGGCGGGCGGCGCCCGGCCGGGTGTGGTCGCGGGGTTTGCACGGTCTTGTCGAACTCAAGGAGGGCTGCCGCCCGTCGCCGGGTACCGAAACCCTTGCTCAGATCACCTTTCAGCGTTTTTTCCCCCGCTATCACCGACTCGGCGGGATGAGCGGCACGCTCCGCGAGGCGCGCGGGGAGCTGCGCGAGGTGTATGGCTTGGACGTTGTGTGCATTCCTTCACGTGTGCCGGGCTCAAGAAAATCCTTGCCCAGCCGTTTATACGGGGCGAAACCTGCATTGTGGGATGCCGTCACCCGAAGGGTGGGTGAGATTCGCAGGCAAGGGCGGCCGGTGCTGATCGGAACCGCCTCGGTGGCCGAATCCGAAGCCCTGTCGGCTTGCCTTGCGGAGGCGGGTATCGCCCATGCGGTGCTCAACGCCCGCTTCGACGCCGAAGAGGCCGCCATCGTGGCGCAGGCCGGCGAGCCGGGGAGGGTGACGGTGGCAACCAACATGGCCGGACGGGGCACGGATATTCCGCTCGCTGCCGGCGTGGCGGCTGCAGGTGGGTTGCATGTGATGTGCTGTCAGTTCAACGCCTCGCGGCGGATCGACCGGCAACTTGAGGGACGGTGCGCCCGACAGGGCGATCCCGGGAGCGTGGAAACATGGATCAGCGGTGCGACGCCGCGGGTAGCGGAGTTGCCCTTGCTCGGCGCCCTCGTGCGCTGGGCCGGAACGAATGACGAAGGCCGTGTCGCGGTCGCCCCGCGGTTGTTGCGGGCCGTGCTGGGGTGGCATCAATGGCGGCAGGCCCGGCGTGAGCGGCGCGCGCGGCGTGCCATGTTGGCAGCCGATCGGGAGTGGGAGCGGGGATTGTCCTTTGGCGGTCCCGGAGAATGAAGACGATGTCTAGATGGATTCTGAGCTGGGTGTGCTGGGGCTTGGCCTGCGTTGCAGCCGCCGCCGGTCCCGCCGCGCCGGCGCCGACCCTGGGCTGCCTGATCGAACCGGACAAAGTGGCGGATCTGGGCAGCTCGGTGATCGGCGTGCTGGATAGTGTGCGGGTCGAGCGGGGCGACATGGTGAAGAAGGGCCAGGTGTTGGCCGTGCTGCGTAACGACGTGGAACGGGCCACCGCTGAGGTGGCCCGAACACGTGCGGCGACCGAGGCGGACCTGCGGGGCGCCGAAGCCAACCGGGTGCTGGCCCAGCAGAAGCTGCGCCGGGCCGAAGAGCTGGTGGCAAAGAAGTTTCTCGCCCAGCAGGCGCTCGATCAAGCCCAGGGCGACTATCAGGTCGCCGATCAGAAGGTCTTGCAGATCCGCGAACAGTTGCGGGTGTGGGGCCGCGAATTGAGCGTGGCGGAAGCCCAGGTTGGGCTGCGCACGATCCGTAGTCCCTTCGATGGCGTGGTCGCCGAGCGCTATCTCTCGCTCGGCGAGCGGGTCGAGGAAAAGCCGGTCTTCAAGATCGCCAAGATCGATCCGTTGCGGGTCGAAGTGATCGTGCCGTCGAGCCGCTTCGGGACCATCCGGGTTGGCGAGGTGGCCAGCGTCAAACCCGATCTGCCCAACGCGGCGGCGGTGGACGCCACCGTGGCGCTGGTGGATCGGGTGATCGATGCGGCCAGCAACACCTTTCGCGTCCGTTTGAACCTGCCGAACCCGGATTTGCGCTTGCCCGCCGGCCTGCGCTGCCGCATTGCCTTCGGTGAGGCAGCGCCCGCCGCATCGACGCCGGCTGCGGGGGCGTCGCTTATCGGTGGCATGCGCTTGGATACAAATCTGCCGGCTTTCAAAGGCAGGCTTCGTCACTGAGGGGGCGCGCATGAGCAAACGCCGCCGTGCGCTGATCGAAACCTTCGAATCGCGCATCATGTATTCGGCCGATCCCGGTCCGCTGGGGCTGGCGGCGGCGGTGCTGTCGGGCGCCGAACAGCAGGTGGCCGACACCGGTGCGGCCGTGCAGCACGGCGGCAGCGAGCTGGTTTTCATCGACGCCCGCGTGCCCGATGTGCAAAGCCTGCTCGACGATCTGGCGGCCCAGCAGCGTGCCGGTCGGGC
>CALMXT010000354.1 GCA_937871125.1 uncultured Zoogloea sp.
TTCTTCGGCGTCGCCCCGGGCGCCTACACCGGCGCCGAACGCAAAGGCCGCAGCGGCAAGTTCGAACTGGCCCAGGGCGGCACCCTGTTCCTCGACGAAATCGGCGACATGTCCCCCGCGCTCCAGGCCAAGCTGCTGCGAGCCTTGCAGGAGAAGGAAATCGAGCCGGTCGGCTCGAACCGGCTGATCGCCATCGACGTGCGCATCATCGCCGCGACCAGCCGCCAGCTGCAAAAAGAGGTGGACGAAGGCCGCTTCCGCGCCGACCTGTTCTACCGCCTCAATGTCATGACGCTCGACGTTCCGCCGCTGCGCGAACGTCTCGAGGATCTCCCGCTGATTTCCGAAGCCCTGGCCGACTCGTTGGCCCGCCAGCTCGGCGAACACCCGCGAGGCATTTCGGCGGCGGCGCTGGAATATCTGGCCCGGCATCCGTGGCCGGGCAATGTGCGCGAACTCTCCAACGTGCTCGAGAGAGCGCTCTTGATGTCCGATGCCGACCGCCTCGAACGGGCCGACTTCGAGCAGATTCTTCCCGGCCTTGCCCAGTTTCCGAGCACCGAGCCCATCCAGCCCGGCGCCCGCACCCTCGACCAGCTCCAGCAGGACACCGAACGCCGGGCGATCGCCGCCGCCATCGCCGCGGCCCGCGGCAACAAGGCCCAGGCCGCACGCAGTCTCGGCATTTCGCGGGCGTCCCTGTACGAGAAAATCGCCGCGCTGGGCATCGCGCCGCCCGACAGTGTCTGAGCGGAAGTGTCCGCCGCCACGGACACCCTGCCCGGAGCGCCGGACAACCGAATTCGCCTGATAAAAGAAAATCCTTATGAATCAATAAGAAAAATCTTGGCACAGTTCATGCCTCGGACTACTCTGCCAATCACAACGGAGGAGATCCAAATCATGTCATTCCTTATCGTACTGGCCTCGCTATGCTTTCTGATGTTCATTGCATACCGCGGCTATAGCGTCATCCTGTTTGCCCCGGTCGCAGCCCTGGGCGCCGTCCTCCTTACCGATCCGACCCTGGTCGCCCCGATGTTCACCGGGCTGTTCATGGACAAGATGGTCGGCTTCGTCAAAAACTACTTCCCCGTCTTCCTGCTCGGCGCCATCTTCGGCAAGGTCATCGAGCTGTCCGGCTTCTCGAAGGCCATCGTCTCGTCGGTCATCAAGCTGGTCGGGGCCGAACGGGCGATGCTGTCCATCGTGCTGGTCTGCGCGCTGCTGACCTACGGCGGCGTCTCGCTGTTCGTGGTGGTGTTCGCGGTCTACCCCTTCGCTGCCGAGATGTTCCGCCAAGGCGGCATTCCCAAGCGCCTGATCCCCGGCACCATCGCCCTCGGCGCGTTTTCGTTCACGATGGACTCCCTGCCCGGCACGCCGCAGATCCAGAACGTCATCCCGACCACCTTCTTCAAGACCAACATCTACGCCGCCCCGGTGCTGGGCGTGGTCGGCTCGATCTTCATCTTCCTGGCCGGCATGGCCTACCTGGAATGGCGTCGCCGCGCCGCTGCGTCGGCCGGTGAAGGCTACGGCACCGATCTGGTGAACGAACCCGCTCCCTTCGACGACAAGGAGAAGCTGGCCAACCCGATCCTCGCAATCCTGCCGCTGGTGCTGGTCGGCATCACCAACAAGCTGTTCACCGACCTCATCCCGACCATCTACGGCAAGAGCCACAGCTTCGTCCCGGCAGTGATCGGCAAGGCCGCCCCGGTGGTTCAGGACGTCTCCAAGATCGCCGCCATCTGGGCGGTGGAAGGCGCGCTGCTGATCGGCATCCTGACCGTCCTGATCTTCGCCTGGAAAACCGTTGCGACGCGCTTCGCCGAAGGCTCCAAGGCCGCCGTCGGCGGCGCCCTGCTGGCCTCGATGAACACCGCCTCCGAATACGGCTTCGGCGCCGTCATCGCCGCGCTGCCGGGCTTTCTGGTGGTGGCCGACGCCCTCAAGGTGATCCCCAACCCGCTGATCAACGAAGCCATCACCGTGACCACCCTTGCCGGCATCACCGGCTCGGCCTCGGGCGGCATGGGCATCGCGCTGGCCGCCATGTCGGAAACCTTCATCACCGCCGCCAACGCCGCCGGCATTCCCCTCGAAGTGCTGCACCGCGTCGCCTCCATGGCCAGCGGCGGCATGGACACCCTGCCCCACAACGGCGCCGTGATCACCCTGCTGGCCGTCACCGGACTCACCCACAAGGTGGCCTACAAGGATATCTTTGCCATCACGATGATCAAGACGAGCGCCGTCTTTGCGATCATCGCCACCTATTACCTCACCGGTCTCGTCTGAGACACAGCGGACCCTCAGGCCAACAGGAGTCACCATGAGCACCAGTCAGCCCGCCGTCCCCAGCGCCCTCGCCAGCTCGGAGAACGGCAAGATCGTCTCAGCCCGCGAAGCGGTGCGGCTCATCCGCGACGGCAACACCATCGCCACCGGCGGCTTCGTCGGCATCGGCTTTCCCGAGAACATCGCCGTCGCCCTCGAGGCGCTCTACCTCGAAAACGAAGGCGAAGATCTGCAGGGCCTCGGCGCCCCCCGCAACCTCACCCTCGTCTATGCCGGCGGCCAGGGCG
>CALMXT010000355.1 GCA_937871125.1 uncultured Zoogloea sp.
CCTTTCTGTTGAGCAGGATGTCGCCCGCGTCGCTGATGACGAAACTCCAGCCATCCAGCACCCGGCAGGTGAAATAGTCTTCTTCGAGAATCGCCGGACCGGCGGCGTGGTCGCCCGGCTTGAGCTGGGCGAGGCGGTAAACCGGCACGTCGATGCGGCCCTGGCCGCGGGTCAGCACGTTGCGGGTGCCGTCGGCCTTGGCGGCTTCGCCGGCGACGAAGCGGGCGCTCTTGCTGCCTTCGCGGCGCAGGGACTTGACCGCGCGCAGTTCAAGCTCGACGGACGGCGTGTTGGCCAGTTCGGCGGGAAAGGCGATCTTGTCGCCCAGGGGCACGATCAGGTCGTCGGCTTCTTCCCGTTCGCCGACCAGCCAGGCTTCCACGTCGTATTCGCCGGGGCCGAAGCCTTCGGCGAACATGTCGCGGGACGCCTTCACCTTGAGGCTCTCCAGCGCCGCGGCCAAGGCCGCGTCGCTGCGCTCGTCGAGGGCCACCGCGTAACGCTGGGAGATGTCGCAGGCGCCGATGCCGAAGGCGCTGAACACCGCCGCCAGCTTGGGCACCGCCACCCGGTCGATGCCGGCCTTCTCGGCCACGCCGCAGGCGTTGAGCGGACCGGCGCCGCCGAAGGCGAGCATCACGGTGTCCTTGGAAATCTTGGTGAAGCGGTGCAGTTCGACCGCGATCTTGTCCTCGTAGGCGTGCTCCATCTGCAGCAACGCGTCGTCGAGGCCGATGCCCAGGGGCTGGGCGATGGACAGGCTGACCGCCGTGGCCGCGCGATCCAGGTCGAGGCCCATGCCGCCGCCGAAGTAGGACTTGGGATCGAAGATGCCGCACAGGAGGCTGGCGTCGGTGATGGTGGCTTCCTTGCCTCCGCGCCCGAAGCAGGCCGGGCCGGGAACGGCGCCCACGCTCTCGGGGCCGATCACGATGCGCTTGTTCACCACCTTGAAGATGGAGCTGCCGCCGGCGCCCGCGCTCATGATTTCGCACAGCGGGAAGGACACGCTGATCCCTTCCACGTGGCCGCGCTGCACTTCGGCCACCTTGCCGTCGAGACACTGGCCGATGTCGGTGGTCGTGCCGCCTACGTCGATGGCCACCACATCGGCCATGTTGTAGAGCTTGGCGAAGGTCTTCATGCCTTCCATGCCGCCGCGGGGGCCGGAGCTGTAGGTCTTGATCGCCACGGTCTTGGCCACCCGCGAGGCGTCGCCGTCGTTGCGGAAGATCAGCAGCGGGTTCTTGGTGCGGTAGTCGCGCAGGCGGTTTTCCGCATTGAACAGGAAGGCCTCCATCGCCGGGTGCAGGAAGGAGTTGATCAGCGCCGTCCAGGTCCGGCGGACCACGTCCCGGTCGGTGGTCAGATCGCTGCCGTAGAGCACCGGCACGGCGCCCAGCAGATGGCGCGGGTATTTGCGCAGCACAACCTTCTTGAAGCGGGTTTCCAGGTCGAGGAAAGCCGTTCCGTCGAAGCTCACCACCAGGCGGTTGGCACCGGCCGCGGTGAGCTGGTTGATCGCCTTGACGACTTCGATGTCGGCATCGATGGCGGTGACCGCCGCGGTGTCGAGGAAGACCACCCGGTCGCCCACCAGCGCTTCGTACACTTCGGGATCGTGTTCGGCCAGACGCACCGGAAGATCGCGCGCCTTGGCGTCGATGATCAGGCCCAGCCGCGGTCCCTTGCGTTCGCAGATGGCGTTGGTGCCCTGGGTGGTGGAATAGCGGATGAGATCCACTTCCTCCAGCAGGCGGGCCACGTTCTGCTCGCCGTAGATCACCCCCGATGCTTTCTGCAGCCCCTCGAAGAAGCATTTGCTCAGGTCATAGGGCGTGGTCAACACCTTCGTCTTCTTGACGGTGTCGTCCATCATGATGCAGATATCGGTGAGCGTCCCACCGTTATCGATATTGATTTGCAATGCCATACCGCATTACCTCCTGCCATCCTCTTGTGGATTGAAACCGTTTCCATTTGAAAGAAATGAAAACCGTGGTCATCTGGACCCCAGGTTTTTCTTCGCCGCGCCGCCGGATAAAGCGACTCTTTCCTGAGGCGCGCCTGGACTTTCCATGACGAGATATGGCAAGGGCCGTGCCAGCATTAAATGGCATTGACCAATTAATTCAATACACTGATTTAAATAGAAATTTTATTTATTCGCGGTTTTCCGGGCAAAGCCGTGGCGTTTTCTTTGCGGATACCCGTCCGGATTCCGGTTGAAATCATGCAACGCAACATCGGACGCCCGGACCGTCCGGACGGCGGACGGTCGACACAATAAAGACGGGGCGGACGGGGAAATAGAAAAGACAAAGCCCGCGATTCCCGTCCTGATTGACGGAAATCGCGGGCTCGATTGCCCGGAAATTACCGGCGCCTATTGCCGGTAATTGCGCAGGTCGTCCACCAGGCTTTCGAGGCCGAAGCGTTTGAGCTTCACGTAAACGGTGCTCTTGGCGATCCCGAGTTCCCGCGCGACCGCCGTCATGTTGCCGCGACAGCCCTTGATGGCCCGCAGGATGGCATCCCGCTCGGCGTTCTCGAGGCAGGTCAGGTTACGGGCGTCGTCCGGCAACTCCGGCGCGTCAGGAGCGGCGCCGGCGGGTGCCGACCGGATATCCAGCGGAAGGTCGTCCTCGGTCAGCACGCGGTCGCGGGAGGTGAGCAACATGTTCTCCATCACATTGCGGAACTCCCGGATATTGCCCGGCCAGGCATATTGGCGGAGCTGTTCGATCGCGCCGGGCGACAGCGTCCGGGGTTCCAGCCCATGCTGGAGGGCCAGACGCTGCAGGTAGTGCTCGCCCAGCAAAGGAATGTCGCCAGCCCGCTCCCGCAGGGACGGAATATTGATGCTGGTCACCGCCACCCGATAGAAAAGGTCCATGCGGAAGCGGCCGGCCTGGATTTCCTTGCGCAGATCCCGATTGGTTGCCGCAATGAGGCGGAAATTGACCTTGCGGGGTTTGTTCTCGCCAAGCCGATAAACCTCGCCCTCCTCCAGCACGCGCAGAAAGTGCGGCTGCAGGTCGATCGGCATCTCGCCGATTTCGTCGAGAAACAGGGTTCCGCCGTCGGCGGCCTCGATCTTGCCCATCATGCCGCCCCGGCGCGCGCCGGTGAAAGAGCCTTCGGAGTAGCCGAACAGTTCGCTGGTCAGCAGTTCGCGGGAGAAACCGCCGCAGTTGAGGGCGACGAAAGGCGCATCGCGGGTTGCGCCGGACTCATGGATGCAACGGGCAAAGACATCCTTGCCGACGCCCGTTTCCCCCAGGAGCAGCACCGGCACGCGGGATTTGGCCAGTTGCTGGGCCCGGCCGACCGTCTGCAGGAGCGCCGCGGACTCGCCGACCACCCGCTCGAAAGCGCCCTTCTCCGCCACGTCGCAACTGAAGACCGGCGGGGCGGCCTTGCTGCTGCCAGCGCCGCTCCCGCTGCGACGGGCGGGAAGCGTCAGCACCGCACCGATGTGCTCGCCGTTCAGGATCACCGGCTCCAGCCATTCCCGACGCATCCATTCGGGCACCTCGTCGGGCAACTCGCCGCCCTTCTTCCACGACACGGACAGCGAGGCCAGTCCGTCCGAAACGACGGCGGCCTCGCCAAGCCCCAGGTCGGCCAGCACCACCGAAGCCCGGCCGTTGGCCTTGATCGCCCGACCGCGCCGGTCGAAGACGATGATGCCGTCGGCCGAAGTGCTGGACAGGCGGTCGACGCAATCCTCAAGCAAACGGCACCGGATGCTCATTTCGATCTTGGCCAGGCGGTTCTCGATGCGCCCGGCGGTCGCGACCACCAGCGCCAGGCTGTGGCGACTGTAGGAGGCGCTCAGGCCGGAGACGTCCACCACGCCGAGAATCGAGCCGTCGTAGGGGTCGCGGATCACGGTGGCCGAACAGGACCAGCGCTTGATGCCGGCACAGTAGTGCTCGGCCGAATGGATCTGCACCGGCTGGCCGACGGCCAGCGCAGTGCCGATGGCGTTGGTGCCGCAGGCCAGTTCGCTCCAGTTGGCCCCGGACAGCAGATGCACGTTCTCGGCGGCCCCGCGGGTGGACATGTCGCCTTCGAGATTGAGGATCGTGCCGCTTTGGTCGGTCAGGACCATCACGGTGCCGGTTTCCGACAGGAAATCGCGTGCCGAAGCCATCACCGGCGCGCTGGCGGTGAGCAACTCGCCGCATTCGTCCCGGAGCGAATGCAGGGAATGCTCGCCGAGCGGTTCCGGCGCCCGGTGACGGGCCGGATCGACACTGGCGCCATAACAGCGCCGCCAGGAATCGTCGATCAGACGGCGCAGTGCGTCGGAGCCGGTTTCGTCGCCGCTCAGGAAACGCTCCCAGGACGTCATGATGTGACCATCGTTCTCCGGTCTGGAGAACATCTGGCCGGGAACTGTGGCAGCCATACCCACCCTCCTTTGTGTGTGCTCATCTGACTGCGTCACCAAAGGAAGGGCCCAGGCCCGCTTCCGGCGCGCAGTTCTATAGGTCGAGGAGCCCTTCGCCCGGATCGACGTCCGTTCGATGCCGAAGGGCATTCAGTTTCAGGATATTTCGGGACTTCGTTTCCGGCGTGTGTCTCGGCACGCGGTTCGGTCGGGCACATCCCGATTGCGCGGAAAGCGGCTCTCCCGCGCCTTGCAGCCTTACCGGCAAACCCATGTTTTCATTGTGGCTCAGCATTCTGCAATGCGCAGAAAGGATGTCACAGGCCAACCGACAATCGGTAACGCAGCACTTTCTGTGCCAAGCGGCTCATAAGGGGATTGCCCCCCGTAAATCGGGCGACACAGCCCGGATCGGGCAGGAGAATGCGGCGCGAGCGTCCGTTTTCCGGACGGTGCCACCGTCCGGAAAACGGACGCAGGCCGGAGCGCAAGGAAAAACCAAAAAGAACGGGGGCTTCCAGATGCCGAGTTATCCGAGGAGAGGGAGAGAAGGATTCCTCACTGGATGCTACGTGCCCCCAAAAAGCCGGTGCCCACCAGAATAGGGTCGACCGGTTACTTCAACGCGACGAGAAAATCGGCTTCGGTGTTGTCGCGCACATCGTCGAGGGTGGTGTCTGGCGCCAGATCGACCAAGGCCAGGCCCTCGGGACGCACTTCGAATACGCACAGATCGGTCACGATCATGTTCACCACGCCTGCGCCGGTGAGCGGCAGGGTGCATTCCCGGACGATCTTGGCCTCGCCCTTGGCGGTGTGCTCCATGATCACCACCACCCGCCCGACGCCGGCCACCAGGTCCATCGCCCCGCCGATGCCTTTGACCATCTTGCCGGGCACCGCCCAGTTGGCCAGATCGCCCTTCTCGGAAACCTGCAGCGCACCCAGCATGGAAAGCTGGATGTGACCGCCGCGGATCATCCCGAACGAGGCCGCGCTGTCGAAAAAGCTCGTCGTCGGCAAGGTGGTGATGGTCTGCTTGCCGGCGTTGATGAGGTCTGCGTCCTCTTCGCCTTCCCACGGAAAGGGGCCCATGCCGAGCATCCCGTTTTCGCTCTGCAGCTGAATCGACATGCCCGCCGGCACATGGTTGGCAACCAGGGTCGGAATGCCGATCCCCAGATTCACGTAGTAACCGTCGCGCAGTTCGCACGCGGCCCGCGCCGCCATCTGATCACGAGTCCAGGCCATGCTTATTCCTCCACCGCGGCAACGCGGCGACGCACCGTCCGCTGCTCGATACGTTTATCCACTTGCTCCAACACCACGATCCGGTCCACAAAAATCCCCGGCGTGACGATGTGATCCGGGTCGATCTGGCCGGGCTCGACCAGATGCTCGATCTCGGCAACCACCGTCGCCGCCGCCGACGCCATCATCGGATTGAAGTTGCGGGCCGTCATGCGGTAGACCAGATTGCCCTCGGTATCGCCCTTCCAGGCGTGGATCAGGGCCAGATCGGCCTTCAGCCCGCGCTCCATCAGATAGGTCTTGCCGTCGAACTCCGCCAGCGGCTTGCCCGTGGCGATCACGGTGCCGACTCCGGTGCGGGTGTAGAAGGCCGGAATCCCGGCCCCGCCGGCGCGAATGCGCTCGGCCAGCGTGCCCTGTGGGTTGAATTCCACCTCCACCTCGCCGGCCATGTACTGGCGGGCGAACTGGGCGTTCTCCCCGGCGTAGGAACAGATCAGCTTGCGAACCTGGCGGGTATTGAACAGCTTGCCCAAGCCCAGCCCTTCGGCGCCGGGATTGTTGGAAATGATCGTCAATCCCTTTACGCCCGATTCGAGCACCGCATCGATCAATACCGACGGAATTCCGCACAGGCCGAACCCACCGGACATGATCGTCATTTCATCGCGCAAAACATCGGCCAGCGCTATCGCTGCCGTCGAATAGATCTTTCTTACAGACACCTTGCGTCCTCTCTATTCCAAACAATGCCGTCTCTTTCGAATGGCCCGCCCGCCCAATTGCTCCAGCGGCCGGCCCTGTGCAAAAGCCAATTCAGCAAGAGCGGTGCCAGTATCGACAATCCATTGAATGGAATAAGAAAAAATAAAACAACCCAATTCCGTCCGGCTAATTCCCGTCCTGATTGCGGTCAGCCGCGAGTGGCTATTCGTCCGGATTCCGGGCGCCGCCAATCGGCTTTATCCGGAATGCCCTTCGGCCACCATCCGGCGCAGACGGGTCTTGAGCACCTTTCCGTAATTGTTCTTGGGCAGGGCATCGACGAAGCGGTATTCCTTCGGGCGCTTGAAGCGGGCGATCCGCGTCAGACAATGACGATCCAGCTCGTCGCTGCCGACGCCTTCGACGCCCTCTTCCAGCACCACGAAGGCCACCACCACTTCGCCCCAGTCGGCATCCCGGCGGCCGATCACCGACACCTCGCATACCGCCGGATGGGCGATCAGCGCCTCCTCCACTTCGCGCGGGTAGATGTTGGAGCCGCCGGAAATGATCAGATCTTTCGAGCGATCCTTGAGGGTCACAAAACCGTGGGAATCCATCGCGCCCATGTCGCCGGTCCATAACCAGCCGTCGCGCAGGGTCGCTGCGGTGGCCTCCGGGTTGCGCCAGTAGCCCGACATCACCGGGTCGCCGCGCACCACCACCTCGCCCACTTCGTCGCTGGCCACGCTCTGCCCTGTGCCGTCGACGATGCGCACCTCCACCAAGGTCTGGGCCACTCCCACCGAGGCGACACGAGCGGCCCAGTCCGGATCGGAACGATCCGCCAGCACCTCCCGCGACAGGGCGGTGATCGTCATCGGCGATTCGCCCTGCCCGTAGATCTGCACGAAGCGCGGCCCCATCGCCTCCAGCGCCGCCTGGATGTCGTCGCCGTACATCGGCCCGCCGCCGTAGATGAGGGTCTGAAAGCCGGACGGGTCGGCCGCCAGACGCTTCACCCGGTCCACCAGCCGCCTCACCATCGTCGGCGCGGCGAACATCGCCAGCCGGCCGACCCGCCGCGACAGGTCGATCAACTCATCGGGCTCGAAGCCTCCCGACTCGGGAATCACATGGCGACAGCCCCGCAGCACATAGGGAAAGCTGTACAGCCCGGCCCCGTGGGAAAGGGGCGCGGCATACACCGCCGCGTCCCCGGCCGCCACCGGGTCCACGTCCATGAAGAAGCAGGACGTCATCGCCTGCAGATTGCGATGACTGAGCATTACCCCCTTCGGCTGGCCGGTGGTGCCCGAGGTGTAGAACAACCACGCGAGCGCGTCCGGCGCCCGCTCCTGCACCGGAATGGCCAGCGCCGACACGGCCCGCGTGTAATGTCCGTCGCCCGGCACCAGCAGCGGCAAGGGGCTGTCCGCCTCCTCCAGCGCGGGCGCCAGCGCCCCGGCCAGATCGGCCGACACGCAGACCAGCCGGGCTTCGGCATTGCCGACGATCCACGCCGCCTCGCGGGCGTGCAGCTTGGCGTTGATCGGCACCGCCACCAGCCCGGCCCACAGCACGCCGTAGAGGCATTCCAGATACTCGGGGCAGTTGCTCATGAAGATCGCCACCCGCTCGCCCGGCGCAAGCCCCAGGTTCTGCCGCAGGTAGCCGGCCAGACGCGCCGAACGGGCCGCCAGCCCGGCATAGGTGTGCACGCAGCGGTCGCCGACGAGCAGGGCTGGGCGCTCCGGAAAGCTGCGCGCCGAACGCGCGAGGATGTGGGCCAGATTCATTTCGCCCGCTCCAGAATGCTGACGTAGCTCGCCACCGCCGCGCCTCCCATGTTGAAGACGCCCCCCAGATTCGCCCCCGGCACCTGCATGGCGCCGGCCTCGCCGGCCAGTTGCATCGCCGCCAGCACATGCATCGACACGCCGGTGGCGCCGATCGGATGCCCCTTGGCCTTCAGGCCGCCGGACGGATTGATCGGCAGCGCACCGCCGGGATAGACGCAGCCATCCTCCAGCCGCTCCGCCCCGTGCCCCGGCCGGGCCAGCCCCATCGCCTCGTAGGCGAGCAGTTCGGCAATCGTGAAGCAGTCATGCACCTCGGCGAAGGACAGGTCCTGCACCCGGCAGCCGGCGCCCGCCAGCGCCTTGTCCCAGGCCCGCCGCGGACCTTCGAAGGCGAGCAGGTCGCGGCGGGAGATCGGCAGAAAGTCATTCACCTGCGCCCGCGCGCGGAAGCGGATGGCCCGGCGGGCGTTCGCCAGCCACGCTTCGTCGGCCAGCACCAGCGCCGCCGCACCGTCGGACACCAACGAACAATCGGTCTTGCGCAGCGGCCCGGCGATGTGCGGATTCCTGTCCGACACCGTGTTGCAGAACTCGAAACCCAGATCCCGGCGCATCTGAGCCCACGGGTTATTGACGCCGTTGGCGTGGTTCTTGGCGGCAATCCGGGCCAGCGTGGCCGAATGATCGCCGTAGCGCCGGAAATACGCCGCGGCCAGATCGCCGAACAGGCCGGGAAAGCTCAGCCCGCGGGACGCCTCCTCGCGCACATAGGACGCCGCACCGAGAATGCGGGTCACCTCGGCGCCCGACACCGCCGTCATCTTCTCGGCCCCCACCACCAGCGCCAGCTGCGCCCGGCCGGCCTCGATGGCGTCGCAGGCCGCATACACCGCCGCCGCGCCCGACGCGCAGGCGTTTTCCACCCGCGTAGCCGGACACCAGCGCAGGGCCGGGTCGGCCTGCAACACCAGCGACGCGCAGAAGATGTCCGGCACGAAACCGCCGTTGAGCAGCCCCAGCCAGATTCCGTCCACATCCGCCGCGGTCACCCCGGCGTGTGCCAGCGCCTCGCGGCTCACGCCGACGATCAGCGCCTCCAGATCCCGGTCGTCCAAGCGCCCGAATGGCGAATGCGCCCAGCCAACGATACAAGCCCCCATGTCGTCCCCTTCTGTTTGTTGTCCATGCGGCCCCGGTCGATGGCCGCCACGGGAACTTGGCAAGGGACATGCCAGCAAAGCGACGCCCATCGGCCGAAACAAAGCCCTTGAATTCCCAACGGAAAGCCCGCCGGGCGCGCCGCCGCCCCCCGACATCGACCGATTTCCGGACACGCCGCCACCCACCGGCAACCGCATCCCGGACGCCCGGCGCCGCCCCACGGCGTCCCGCCCGCCCGCCGAGCCAGTCGCCACGCCCTTCGCCGCCGCGCAGCCGGCAATGGCACGCCCCTTGCCACGTTCCCGACGGGCCGTCAGAGCCGCCCTCAAACAACAAACGGAGATCCCATGCCCCCATCCGCCGCTCCCGTCGACCGCATTCCGGTCAGCCTTCTCACCGGTTTTCTCGGCGCAGGCAAGACGACGCTCCTCAACGCTCTCATGCAAAACCCGGCGATGGCCGGCACCGCCCTTCTGATCAACGAGTTCGGCGAAGTCGGAATCGACCATCATCTCGTCGAAAAAATCGACGACAGCACGGTGCTCCTCGATTCCGGCTGCGTCTGCTGCAGCGTGCAGGGCGATCTGGTGAAAGCCCTCAAGCAGCTTCACCAGCGCAGTTCGAAACGGGAGATTCCGCCGTTGGCCCGGGTCGTGATCGAAACCACCGGCCTCGCCGACCCGGTGCCGGTGATCTACACCCTGATGGAAGAACGCTTCATCGCCGCCCGCTACGTCTGCGACGGCGTGCTCACCGCGGTGGACGCCACCCACGGTCTGGCCCAACTCGACGCCCACCGGGAAGCGGTCCGTCAGGTGGCCATGGCGGACCGCCTGCTCGTCACCAAGGGCGACCAGGCCGATCCGGCCACCCGCGCCCGGCTCGACGCACGGCTGGACAGCCTCAACCCCGGCGCCCCGCGCCTCGAGGTGCGCCACGGCCGGATCGAGCCGGATCAATTGTTCGGCAGCGGCATCTACGCGCCCGCCAGCAAACTGCCGGACGTGGCCGCATGGCTCGGCGAGGAGCGCAGCCGCGACGCCGAAGCCCGCGCCGCCGCCGCAGCCGGGCCCCGGCTCTGGCGCAAAACCCCCGCGCCGCGCTCCCATCCGGCACGCCACGACGGCTCGGTCTCGAGCTTCGTGGTGCGCTTCGACGCACCGGTGCCGTGGTTCGGCTTTGCGGCGGCGATGGGCCGTGTGCTGCAGGACTACGGACCCCGTCTGCTACGCGTGAAAGGTCTGATGAACATTGCCGGCGAACGCCAGCCACGGGTCATCCAGTGCGTGCAGAACGTCGCCTACCCGTCGGTCCGACTGCCGAAATGGCCGGAGGGCAGCCCCTTCGACGACGGCCGCGGACGCCTCGTCTTCATCGTCCGCGATCTCGCTCCCGCCGAGGCCGACGCCATCCGCAGCACGCTCGCCCGCCTGCCCGGCGACGCCGCCGCCATCCGCGCCGCCGCCGCCACCCCGCTCCTCCCGACCCGCTGCTGGCTCGCCGAACGGGCCGCCCCTGCCGCTCCCGGCGGCCTCGAACTCGACGGCTGGGTCGTGCAGGCCCGCCGCTTCAACCGGAGAGCCGGCGCAGGCGTCTGATTTCCGAACGGCGCGTCCGAAAAGCGTCCGCCACCGGCCCGCCGGAGCCGGACGCTTTCCTTTTCAAACCAACCACTTGCCGACAGCCACCGCGACACTTCCGAATGGCATGGCGCGTGCTCTGTCAATCGACCCCGGTTCCGATCGCGGAGTCGGGGGCAACACACCATCGAATAATTGGAGACACAACCCATGAAGGCACTTGTTTACGGCGGTCCCGGCCAGAAGACCCTCGAAGAGCGGCCCAAGCCCCAGTTGAAGGACGCCACCGACGCCATCATCCGAATCACCAAGACCACCATCTGCGGCACCGACCTGCACATCCTCAAGGGCGACGTGCCCACCGTGGCGCCCGGCACCGTGCTCGGCCACGAGGGCGTCGGCATCATCGAATCCGTCGGCACCGGCGTCACCACCTTCAAGCCCGGCGATCGGGTGCTGATTTCGTGCATCACCAGTTGCGGCAAATGCGAGTTCTGCCGCAAGGGCATGTATTCCCACTGCACCACCGGCGGCTGGCAGCTCGGCCATCTGATCGACGGCACCCAGGCCGAATACGTGCGCGTTCCCCACGCCGACACCAGCCTCTACCCGATCCCCGCGGATGCGGACGAAGAAGCCCTGGTCATGCTCAGCGACATCCTGCCCACCGGTTTCGAATGCGGCGTGCTCAACGGCAAGGTCCAGCCCGGCAGCACGGTGGCCATCGTCGGTGCCGGCCCGGTGGGTCTGGCCGCGCTGCTGACCGCCCGCTTCTACTCGCCGGCTCGCATCATCGTGGTGGACCTGGACGACAACCGCCTCGAAGTGGCCCAGCGCTTCGGCGCCACCGATCTGGTGAACAGCGCCGACGGCAAGGCCGCCGACACCGTGAAAGCCCTGACGGAAGGGCGGGGCGTCGATACGGCCATCGAAGCGGTCGGCATCCCGGCCACCTTCGGCATCTGCGAGAGCATCGTGGCGGCCGGCGGCATCATTGCCAACGTCGGCGTGCACGGCACCAAGGTGGACCTGCACCTGGAAACCCTGTGGGCCCACAACATCTCCATCACCACCCGACTGGTGGATACGGCCACCACCGGCATGCTGCTCAAGACCGTGCAGTCGAAGGCGCTCGATCCCTCGGTGCTGATCACCCACCGATTCACCCTCGACCAGGCGCTGGACGCCTACGAAACCTTCGCCGGCGCCGCCAAGAGCAAGGCGCTCAAGGTCATCATCGCGGCCTGATCCCTCCGCCCGCCCCCTCGCGGGGCGGGTTTGGAACCCCGCTCAGGCTTACGGCCTGGACGGAAAGATCCCCTGCAGCGCGATGTAACACTTCACCGTGACATAGGGCGGCATGGTGGAAACCGGCGTACCGCTGCCGGTGGCGCTGGAGGTGCTTGCCGCCATCGCCACAAAGGGCCCGTTGCCGGTGTAGAGCGTGGTTCTCGCCTTGGAAGCCGGCACCGCCCCCGCCGGCGAGATCGCATTTGCATCGGACGCGCTCGCGATCGGCGCTACGGTGTGCGTGTGGGAAGGCAGATTCGCCACGCTGAGGGTACGCGACTCCGCGCCGGCGGATTCCCCCATGGGATGGCTATTGCTCGCCCCCAGCAACATCCGCCCCTGCATGTCCGGCAAGGCAAACGTAACCCGCCCATCCCCGCCGAAAGTGGTGCCCAGCAGTGAGAACAGGGCCGTATTCTGCGAAATCGGGAGCAACTGCCCGTTCATCTCCGCCCACCCGGTCGGCGCAAAGTTGAACGCCGCACACATGATTTCTCCGATAAACGGCTGGGCGCCTGCGGAAACCATTCCGGATTGCCCGGCCACCATGACCGCCAATGCGGCGGATGCAAGAAAGTGCTTGGAACGAGGCTGCATGTCGAACTCCTTCAGGTTGTTGGACGGACACTCGGGACATCAACGGGAGGGGCGTGCGCGTACCCACGCCAGCCCCAGCGCAGAACATGCAAGAAGCAGGGAACCCGGCTCCGGAACCCGGTTTCCCGGTGCCGCCAGGGTCACGTCGTCGACCGCGACGGGAAGGAGGCTGACGCCGTCGCCGATGCTCAGCGTCGCCGTGCTGAAGGAACTGCCATCGGTGGAGGCAAAGCCAAGATAGAACGCGTAATCGCCCGCCCCGCTGACCGCAACCGGCGTCGCCGAGCTTGCCAATGTCGTGCCATCGACGGTCAGGCGGACCCCACCGACCTGGATATCCACCAGATCGTGCCCGCCGATCACGAACAGACCGAAGGCCCGCACCGGTGCGGTGAAGCTGAATTCGAGGATGTCGCCGGATTCCAGCGCCGTATCCGCGTTATCCAGCCCCAGATAGTTTGCCCCCGAGGTGGTCCACAAGCCGCTTCCCACCGCCGGAAGCTGAAACCCCGCATCCACGCTGGACGGCGAGAGCGAGATCGTAAACCCGGACGCAGCCGGTCCGCTCCCGGCGGGATAGGTGCTCCCGACTGTTTCGCCCTCGAAATCGGTGGTGTGGGCCGACCACCCCGAGATCGCCGCATTGAAGTCCGACTGCGACTGATAGCCCGCCACCGCCGCCATCGCTGCCGGCGTACTGCACGCAAGTGCCGCGCCGATGGCCAACCCCTGGAGGACGCCGGAGAGAAGTCTTCGTTGAGTATTCGAACGCATTTCCTACTCCTGTGTGATGAACTCGCGCCCCGCCAAGGACCGGATGCTCAGCGGCCGAAGTTGCAAACGGTGAACTGGGACTGGTAATTGGTAGTAGTCGAATAAACCATGGTAGGCAAGTTCGGTCGGCCGCCACTCATCCGCAAACTCAGGGTCTCGGTCGTGGAGCCGGCCCCGATGCCCGGCGTGTAGCGCATGACCTGGATTCCAGGCTGCCCTGGGGAACTGGCATCCTGGACGTTCAGGATCGGTCGCCCCTCCGCACTGAAGGCCGAGACCCCGATGGGAATCGTGATTTCGCGGTCGCGACCGACTTGCATGCGGACCTCGGCGGGATCGTTATCGACCTTTAAAGAGCAGTCGTATCCGTCGGGCGTGCGGCCCACATAGGTTGCGACGGCGCAGGAAATGCCGAGCTGCTCCTGGCCGCCGCGTTTCTCGAGGGTAGAACCGATCTTCGCAAGACACTCGTTCAAGGAGGGCAGGTCGGCGGCGTCGAACTTGCGTGTGGCCTGCTCGCTGTCCCGATGCTCCGGCGACGACGAGCCTCCACAGCCGGCAAGCGCCACCGGCAGGAAAAACGCAGCGAGAACGGCCGAAAGACACCTCACCCAGTTCCACCTTGATCGAGTTGGATTCAGAAGCCTGAGAACCAGAGCAATTAATCTGCCAATTTCTGCAAAATCACCAAACACATGATTGAAATGCGCTTTTTTATCCAAGCCGGATCACGCGCGCAACGCTGGGCGGCTCGCTGTAAAAAATGCCGACAATT
>CALMXT010000356.1 GCA_937871125.1 uncultured Zoogloea sp.
CGCCTCGGCCGCGCCCCGGCCTCGAAAGTGGCGCGGGCGATCCTGGCCAAGCGGAGCGCCGCCGCGGCCGACTGAGCCGCAGCGAACTGTCGACAGGCAAGATTGGGCGCGCTGGCGGGCGCGTTTCCGGACATATTCCGGCGGGACGGCCGATTGTCCGGCGTTGCAAGCGCGCCGACTCCCAACTAGGATGAAGATGATATGCCGCGTGCTTCCGGCGTGCGGCGTCGGCTCCTGGCGGAGCTTTGAATGTCTTCGCGTGGAGATCTCCGTGACTCCCGACCCTGTCTTTCCCTCGAAATCCGTCCATCGGCGCCATCCGTCGCGCCAGTGGCGCTCGTTGGCGTCGCGGTTTTTCGGCTACGACCTGTTCATTTCCTTTGCGCTCGGCCCGCCGCCGCGGGGCACCCAGTCCTACGCATCGGATCTCGCGCGGCAGTTGCGGGAGCGGGATTTCACCGTTTTCTACAGCGAAGACGAAGTGGCCTTTGGGGACGACCTCAACGACACGCTACGAACTGCGCTCAAGCGCTCGCGCGTACTGGTCGTGATCGCCAGCGCCGGGACGCTGCAAAGGCCCGGCTGGGTGAAGACCGAGGTGGAAGAATTCCGCAAATGCCATCCGAAACGGCCGGTGGCGGTCATCAGCATCGAAAAGGCGTTGCAGGATCCCGCCCTTGTCGAATCCACGTCGACATGGTTGCCGGTGGGCGAAAACGTTTGGGGGGACGACTCTGCCGATGCCGTGGAGCAGGGGATCGCCGGCAAGACAGTGGTCGACCGGCTGGCCCTGGCGCCCAGCCATCTGCGCACCACCAACCTGTGGCGCGCGATGATGGTGATCGGCTCTGCAGTGCTGTTCGGCCTGACCATCGCGGCGGTCGTCTCCGAGCGAAAGGCGCAGGAAGAGGCCTACAACGCCCGCGTGGCCGAACAGAAGGCCGTTCGGGCCGAAAAGAAGGCCTACGCCGAACTGCGCAACTCCACCGGTCTGCGTCTTCAGGTGGAGTCGACCGCGATGTTTGCCGGCCTGCGTCCCGAACCGGACGAACGGGCGATGCAGCAATTGCTTGCCTCCCTTCGCCTCGCCCCCGCCGAGCAGCCGCCGACCCCGGAAGCCGAGGGCGATCTGCTGGGCGGGCTGCGTCATACCCGCAATCTGGTGCGGCTGGTGCCCGCCGGCGCACCTGTGATGCAACTGGCGGTCAGCCCCGGCGGCGACCGTCTGGTGACCAGCGACAACGACAGTCATCTGCAATTCTGGAACGCGCTCAACGGCAAGCCCCTCGGTGCCCCGCTCAAAGCCCACCAGCAGGCGGTGCTGGCCCTGGCCTTCAGCCCGGACGGGCGCACGGTGCTGTCGGGCAGCGAAGACACCACCGCGCGGCTGTGGGATGTTTCTGAGAACGAACTGCGTCCGGCACTGGCTTCGCCTTTCACCGGCGGGCATACCGCGGCTCTGCGCAGCGTGGCCTTCAGCCCCGACGGGCAACAGGTTGCCACCGGCAGCGACGACGGAACGGCGATCCTGTGGGATGTACGCACCAGCGAGATGGCGCACCTGCCGCTGACCGGACACACGGATTCGGTGACCGGCGTGGCGTTCAGCGCGGACGGCCGGCTGCTCGTGACCGCCAGCAACGATCGCAGCCTGCGCCTGTGGGATGCACACAGCGGCAAAGCGCTTGGGCAGGCGCTCACCGGAGGACATGTGGATTCGGTGCGCTGCGTGGCCATCAGTCCGGATGGCCGGCGCATCGTTTCCGGCGGCTGGGACAATACCCTGGTCTTGTGGGACGTGGCGACGCGCCGGGTGCTGGCCCGTCGCCCCGACGCCCATGCCAAAGTGATCCGCAGCGTGGCATTCAGCGCCGACGGCGCACTGATCGTCTCGAGCAGCGACGACCGTAGCGTGCGCCTGTGGGACGGGCACACGGGAGAGCCCGTCGGCGAATCCTTGCGTGGACACAAATTGCCGGTGCGCAGTGCAGTGTTCAGCCGGGAAGATGCCAATCCGCGTGTGATTTCAGGCAGTCTGGACGGCAGCCTGCGGATCTGGAATCCGCGCCTCAGTTCGGCGGTGGAAACCGCGCAGGGCGGGCCGGTCGGTGCGTTCATCGGCGTTGCCACCAGCCCGGACGGCAGGAACGTCGTGGCCAGCGGCGCCGATCTTCGCCTGCATCTCTGGAGCAGCGGCCCGGGCGGCGGGACAACCCGCATCCTGCCGGGCAAACCGGCTCGCGTCGTGAGTCTCGCCTATGCGGCCGACGGCAGCCGCGTTGCCGGCGGCGACTGGGACGGGCGCCTGCATCAATGGGACGGACGGACCGGCGAACCGGTCGGCGAAGCCATCGATATCTTCGAAAAGTCTACCGCCGCCGATGGAAAACCTGTCGAGCCGAACGAGAAACCCATCTCCGCGCTGGCCTATAGCCCCGACGGAAAACGCATCGCCAGCGGTGGCTGGGACAAGAAACTGCGAATCTGGGATGCGCAAAGCGGTGCCGCGCTGACGCCCCCGCTCTCCGGCCACAGCGGCTGGATCACCGCTCTGGCCTTCAGCCCCGACGGCCGGATGCTGATTTCGGCAAGCGCCGACCGCACGCTCCGGCGCTGGGACGTGGCGAGCGGCAACGCCATTGGCGGGCGCTTGGCAGGCCACGACGACTGGGTGCTGGCCGTCGCCTTCAGCCCGGACGGTACAAAAATCATCTCCGGATCCGCCGACGGCGATCTGCGCCGGTGGAACGCCCACAACGGCCAGCCCATCGGCGAAGCCATGACGGGGCACGAAAAATGGGTCAGTGCTGTGGCCTTCAGTCCGGATGGCCGCCATGTGCTGTCAGGCAGTTGGGACAAGACCCTGCGCATCTGGAACGCCCACAGCGGCCTGCCGGTGGGAACGCCCCTGGATGGTCATGCGGACACGATTTCCAGTGTCGCCTTCAGCCCGAACGGCAGGGAGATGTTCTCGATCAGCCGCGACGGCGCCTTGCGCCACTGGGCGGCCCCACTGCGCTGGACCGACATGATGTGCGCCAAGCTGACCCGCAACATGAGCCTCAGCCAGTGGCGAAACTGGGTGTCGCCGGACATCGACTACATCGAACAATGCCCGAAACTCCCGGTGCCTTCGGGCTGACGGGCGCGGGCGCCAGCGCCGCAAGAAAAGGGCCGCCCGTTCATGAGCGGCCCTTTTGCCGATTGACAGCCTGCGGCAGCCGGTAGGCTTTAGCCTTGGCCTTGGTCAGAATTGCCGAGTGCCGTGGTGTTGAAGCCGCCGTCCACGTACATGATCTCGCCGGTCACACCGCTGGCCAGATCGGAGCACAGGAAGGCGGCGGCATTGCCGACTTCCTCGATGGTCACGTTGCGGCGCAGCGGCGCATTGCGTTCGTTGAAGGCCAGCAGCTTGCTGAAGTTGCCGATGCCGGAAGCCGCGAGCGTCTTGATCGGGCCGGCGGAAATCGCATTGACGCGGGTGCCTTCGGGGCCGAGCGTAACGGCCATGTAGCGCACCGCGGCTTCGAGACTCGCCTTGGCCATGCCCATGATGTTGTAGTTGGGCATGGTGCGCACGGCACCGAGGTAGGACATGGTCAGCAGCGAGCCCTTGCGGCCATTCATCAACGGCCGCGCGGCCTTGGCGAGGGCGGGGAAGCTGTAGGCGCTGACTTCCTGGGAGATGCGGAAGGCTTCGCGGGAGAGTCCATCGAGGAAGTCGCCGTCCAGCGCTTCACCGGGCGCGAAAGCAATGGAGTGCACCAGACCGTCGAGACCGTCCCACTTTTGCGCGAGTTGTTCGAACAGGGTGGTGATTTCCTGATCGTTCTGAACGTCGCAGGGGAAGATCATCGAACTGCCGAATTCAGCTGCCATTTTGGCGACGCGATCCTGGAAGCGCTCGTTCTGGTAGGTGAAAGCAAGTTCGGCACCTTCCCGGTGCATGGCTTTGGCGATCCCATACGAGATCGAGCGATTGGACAGCAATCCGGTGATAAGGATGCGCTTGCCGGCGAGAAAGCCCATGTAAGGTGTCTCCTGTGAATAACCCCTCGATTATAACGGATGCTTCCGGGACGTGTGCTGTCGCGAATCCGGGGCGATCCGTTAGACTTGAAGCCATGCGCGCACTGACCCGACCGACCGCTCGTCCGATTATCCGTCCAATGCTTCGTTATATTCCCTCGTTGCTGATCGCCGCACTGACAGCCGGTTGCGGGCAGGTCTGGAACGATCCCTACCCAGCGGCCGAGCGCGGCAGGAACATTCTCTACTCGGCCTTCACTCAGCGTCCCAAGCACCTCGATCCGGTGCAGTCCTACAGCGAGGACGAGGCGACTTTTCTCTACCAGATCTACGAACCGCCGCTGCAATACCATTACCTCAAGCGACCGTTCCAACTCCAGGTGGCCGCCGCCGAAGCGATGCCGACGCTGCGCCAGTACGATGCCGCCGGCAGGCTGTTGCCGGCAGGCGCCGATCCGGCGTCGATTGCGCGCAGCGAATACGAAATCCATATCCGGCCGGGAATCCGCTTTCAACCGCACCCGGCCTTTGCCACCGACGACAAAGGCCAGCCGCTCTACCTCGGCCTGACCGAACGGGATCTGGCCGACAAGCGCGGCCTCGGCGATTTTCCGCGCACCGCCAGCCGCGAACTGACCGCCGACGATTTTGTATATCAGATCAAGCGTCTGGCCCATCCGCGTCTGCATTCGCCGGTGCTGGAGCTGATGGGCGACTATATCGTCGGCCTGAAAGAGCTCCACGCGCGTCTCGCCGCGGACGAAAAGGCGCGTATCGAAAAGGGCGAAGGGGGCGCGTGGATCGATCTGCGCAACTATCCGATGCCCGGCGTGGAGGTGGTCGACCGCTACACCTACCGCATCCACATCAAAGGCACTTACCCGCAGTTTCCGTACTGGCTGGCGATGCCTTTCTTTGCGCCGGTGCCGTTCGAGGCCGACCGCTTTTTCGCCCAGCCGGGCATGGCCGAACGCAACCTCACCCTCGATTGGTGGCCCATCGGCACCGGGTCGTACATGCTGCAGGAGAACGACCCGAATGCCCGCATGACGCTGGTCCGCAATCCCAACTTCCGCGGCGAGACCTATCCCTGCGAAGGCGAGGCCGGCGACCGGGCGCAAGGTCTGCTGGACGACTGCGGCAAGCCGATTCCTTTTGTGGACAAGGTGGTGTTCACCCGCGAGAAGGAGAGCATTCC
>CALMXT010000357.1 GCA_937871125.1 uncultured Zoogloea sp.
CGCTCTTCGGCGGTTTCGCCGCCACCGGCGCCATCGCCCGCACCGCCACCAACGTCCGCACCGGCGGCCGCACGCCGGTCGCCGGCATCGTCCATGCCCTGGTGCTGCTGGCCATCGTGCTGGTGCTGGCGCCCTTCGCCAGCCACATTCCCCTCGCCACCCTCTCGGCCATCGTCGTGGTGGTGGCGGTCAATATGGGCGAATGGCATGAGTTCCGCGGCCTCGAACGCTTTGGGATCGCCTACCGCACCACGCTGCTGAGCACCTTTTTCGTCACCGTCTTCTTCGACCTGTCGCTGGCGGTGGAATTGGGCATGGTGCTGGCCAGCCTGTTCTTCATCTATCGCATGTCGAACCTGACCCACGTGGAACGCCTGCCGCTGACCGAACTGTCGATGTTGCCCGGCTTTCTCTACCCCGACGGCTCGCCGCGGGTGATCGCCTACTCCATCTACGGCACCCTGTTCTTCGGCGCCATCCACAAACTGGAAACCCTGCTCGACCCGGCAGTGGCGCATCCGGAAGTGGTGATCCTCGAACTGCATCATCTGGTGAGCCTCGACACCACCGCCCTCGAAGGCCTCGAAAGTCTGTGCAAAGACCTCAGCAATCAAGGCTGTGCGTTGATCCTGTGCAATCTCGACAAGCAGCCCGCCTCGCTGATCACCCGCTCCGGCTTCGCCGAAAAAGTCGGCGTCAACAACATCTGCAGCGACATCTACGGTGCCCTCGCCCGCGCCAAGCTGCTCCTGCCCAAACTGGCCGACGATGACCGCCCCTGACGTCGACGCCCGCCTCCTGCGCATCCACGGCCACGTGCAAGGCGTGGGCTACCGCAATGCCCTGCACGCCCAGGCGCGGCACCTGGGCGTCTCCGGCTGGGTGCGCAACCGCTCCGACGGCAGCGTCGAAGCCCTTGTCGCCGGGCCGCGGGCCGCGCTCGACGCACTGCTCGCATGGGCTCGCCGTGGCCCGCCTGCCGCCCGCGTCGTCCGGGTCGACTGGCTCCCCGCCGCGCCTCCGGCGCAACCCGGCTTCCACCGCGAAAGCACGCTGTAGCCACCGACGCAGACCCCCCGGCAGGCAGGCGCCGAAAGGCTGCAACGACCCGACCGCCTTTAGAATCGGCGCGGCATTGCCGTTATCACGCAATCCTCCACGCCCACCTTCATCCCATTATTACCGTGGCAGATACCTCCGACGTTCAACACCCCGCCCCACCGGACCCGGCCATGGCGCTTCTCGAGCGCTTTCCGGCGCTGATCTGGCGTTCCGGCCCGGACACCGGCTGCACCTATTTCAACCACACCTGGCTGGAATTCACCGGACGCAGCCTGGAACAGGAACTCGGACACGGCTGGACCGCCAGCATTCATCCCGAAGACTTCGACCGCTGCATCGCCGGCTATCTCGGGCATTTTGCCGCCCGGACGCCCATCGAAATGGAATACCGTCTGCGCCGCCACGACGGGGAATACCGCTGGCTCATCGACACCGGCCAGCCGATCCACGACGAAGCCGGCGAGTTCACGGGCTACATCGGCTTTTGTCTCGACATCACCGCCCGCCGCAACACCGAAGCCGAGTTGCGCGAACGGGAAACGCGCATGCGCACCCTGCTCGCCTCGATGGGCGAAGGCGTCATCGTGCGCGACGCCAACGGATTACTGCAGCTCCACAACGCCGCCGCCGCCGCGATCCTGGGTGTTTCCGACGCGGAAATGAGCCTCCTGGATTGCCGGGCCGATCTCCTGAGCTACCTCGACGAGGACGGCGAGCCGATTGCGCGCAGCCAGATCCCCCCCATGCGCGCCCTCGAAAGCGGCAAACCGACCGCCGGCATGATCGGCGTCGACCGCCAGGACGGCAGCCGGCGCTGGGTATGGACCAACGCGATACCGCTCTTCGAGGACGAATCCAATGCCCTGCGGGGCGTGGTCACCACCATCGCGGACGTCACCGTCCGGCGCAACCACGAAGAACAGCTGCAACTGGCATGGACGGTTTTCAGCAACAGCGTCGAAGCGATCATCGTCACCGACGCCCAGGAACGCATCCTGTCGGTCAACCGCGCCTTCACCGACGTCACCGGCTACACCGAAGAAGAAGCCATCGGCAAGACGCCGCGCATGCTCCGCTCCGGGCACCACGACAAAGGCTTCTACGATCTCATGTGGCAGGAGATCGGAACCCTCGGCTTCTGGCAGGGCGAAATCCACGACCGTCGCAAGAACGGCACGATGTATCCCGCCGCCCTGTCGATCAGCGCCGTGCATGACAAAGGCGGGCGCATCACCCATTACGTGGCGGTGTTTTCCGACATCACCGAGCGCAAGGCTTCCGAAGCGCGCATCGCCTTCCTCGCCCAGCACGACCCGCTGACCGGCCTGCCCAACCGCACCCTGCTCCACGATCGGCTGGAACAGGCGCTGGCCCACGCCGCCCGCCACGGCAAACGCATCGCCTTGATGTTCCTCGACCTCGACCGCTTCAAGACGATCAACGACTCCCTCGGCCACATGATGGGCGACCGCCTCCTGCAGGGCGTCGCCCAGCGGCTGACCCACTGCATCCGCGAGACCGACACCGTCAGCCGTCAGGGCGGCGACGAATTCCTGATCGTCCTCACCGATATCGAAACGCCCGACGATGCGGCGCGGGTGGCCGAAAAAATCCTCGCGCGACTCGGCCCGACCTTCGAGATCGACAATCAGCAACTCGGCACCTCCTTCTCGATCGGCATCGCGCTCTACCCGGAGGACGGCGACAACGTGGAAACGCTGATGAAGAACGCCGACACCGCCATGTACCACGCCAAGGAAAGCGGCCGTAACACCTACCGCTTCTTCGACGAGGTCATGAACATCAACGCCCTCGAACGCCTACACCTGGAAAACGGTCTGCGCCGGGCGCTGGAGCAAAACGAATTCACGCTCCACTACCAACCGCAGGTGGATCTGGCCAGCGGCCGCATCATCGGCGTGGAAGCGCTGCTGCGCTGGTTCAGCGGCGTGATGGGTGGCGTGTCGCCGGCCCGCTTCATTCCGCTGGCCGAAGAATGCGGCCTGATCGTACCGATTGGCGAATGGGTGATGCAGACGGCCTGCCGTCAGGCCCGCGCCTGGCAGGACCAGGGCTTCCCGCCCATGCCGGTGGCGGTCAACCTGTCGGCGATGCAGTTCCGCCGCACCGACATCGTCGCAACCGTCGCCCAGGCGCTGACCGACAGCGGGCTCGACGGCACGTGGCTGGAACTGGAACTGACCGAATCCCTGCTGATGCAATCCGGCCCCGACGTCGAAGCGATTCTCGGCCGCCTGAAAGCCCTCGGCGTGCGTCTGTCGATCGACGATTTCGGCACCGGTTATTCGAGCCTGGCCTATCTCAAACGCTTCCCGGTCGACCGCCTCAAAATCGACCAAAGCTTCGTGCGCGACATCGCCGAAGATCCGGACGACGCCGCCATCGTGCGGGCCGTCATCCAGCTCGGCCACAGCCTGCGCCTCGAAGTGATCGCCGAAGGCACCGAAACCCCGGAACAGATGGACTTCCTGCGCAAAGAAGGCTGCTCAGCGGCCCAGGGCTACCTGTTCAGCCCTCCGCTGCCGGCCGACGCCATCACCGAACTGCTGCGCATCGGCATCCTGCCGGCCGCGCCGATCCAGGCAAGCTGAACGCTCCCTTTGTCTCAGCCTGCCAGATTGTCGCGCATCGACGCCAGATAGGCCGGCACGCCGGGCTGCCCTTCGGCCGGCGCCCAGCCGCCCCATTCGGCCTCGACGGGCGCCGCGTAGGGCCCGGCCTTGATCTCGACGAAAACCGTGCCGCTTTCCAGAGCAACGATGCTATGGAAAACGCCCGGCGGAACGTCAAAACCGATCACGGCGCCGCCGGGCGTCATTTCGCAGACCTCCCGCAGGCTGCCGTCGTCGTTGAAGATCAGCGTGCCGAGCCGGCCGCGCAACACGATGATCGTCTCGGCCTTGGCCGGGTCGAGATGGCAATGGGGGCGCACGTAGGAATCCGGCTCCATGGCCACCAGCAGCCGGTGGGCCGGCGCCGACAGATCGGCGTGCAGATTGTGGTGGGCCCGCAGGCGGGGCACCGCGCGGGCCTGGCCGACCAGCCGGTCGAGCAGGCCGGCATCGAGAAAGAGGCCGCTCATGGGTAAATCACCTCGACCGAATCGGTCGGCAGCCATTCGCGCAGGCTTTCGAGAAGGCTGTCGTCGGGACGCACCCGCCAGCCGGGACCAAGGGGAAAGTCCGCCTCGGCATCGGCGTTGCGGTAGCGCACGCGGATCGGGCAGTCGCCCTTGCGGAAGGGTTCGAGCACCGTCTGCAGACGTTCGGCCGCGGCGATCACGCCACCGGCCTCGCCCACTTCGCCATTGAGCTTCAACTGCAGCGCACGGGCATAACGGCAGCGCGCTTCGCCGAGGGTCATCAGCTTGTCGGCGACAATGCGGTAGCCGCCGGAGAAATCGTCGTTGCTCACCTTGGCCTCGACGATCAGCACTTCATCGACGACGATGCGCTGGCGGTTGTTGTCGAAGGTTTCGGAAAACACCGAGACTTCCCGCGGCGTGGTGCCGTCGTCGAGCAGCACGAAGGCGATCTTGCCCCGGGCCGTCATCTTGG
>CALMXT010000358.1 GCA_937871125.1 uncultured Zoogloea sp.
CAGGCTGCCAAGCGTTCGCCCAAGCGCATCATCTTTGCGGAAGGCGAAGCCGAACGCGTGCTGCGTGCGGTGCAGACGGTGGTGGACGAAGGCCTGTGCCGGCCGATCCTGGTCGGTCGTCCGGAAGTGGTGGCCGAGAACATCGAGCGTTTCGGCCTGCGCCTGCGTCCGGAACTCGATTACGAGATGGTCGACCCGGACACCGATCCGCGCTACGACCAAGTTTGGACCCACTACCACACCCTGATGGAACGCAAGGGCGTGTCGGTGGATTACGCCAAGCGCGAGGTGCGTCGCCGTCCGACCCTGCTCGGCACGCTGCTGCTCAAGTTCGGTTACGCCGACGGGATGATTTGCGGCACCTACGGCATGCATAGCCTGCACCTCAAGTTCATCGAAACGGTGCTCGGCCGCCAGAAGGGTGTGCGCAATTTCTACACGATGAATGTGCTGACGCTGCCGGGCCGCACGGTGTTTCTGTGCGACACCTACGTCAACTATGACCCGACCCCCGATCAGGTCGTCGAGATGACCCGTCTGGCCGCCGACGAAGTGCGCCGCTTCGGTATCCAGCCGCGCATCGCGTTGTTGTCGCACTCGAGCTTCGGCACTGAGAATTCGCCGACCGCCGAGAAGATGCGCAAGGCCTTGGTGATGCTGCATACCGAGCATGCCGAATTGGATGTGGAAGGCGAAATGCACGGCGACGCGGCGCTGGATGCGGGTATCCGCAAACAGGTCTTCCCCAATGCCAAGATGAGCGAGGACGCCAACCTGCTGATCTTCCCGACGCTGGACGCGGCCAACATCGCGTTCAACCTGCTCAAGACCGCCTCTGGGGAAGGGATGACGATTGGTCCGATCCTGCTCGGTTCGGCCAAGCCGGTGCACATTCTGACGCCCACCGCCACCGTGCGGCGCATCGTGAACATGACGGCGCTGACCGTCGTCGAAGCGGGCCGCTGAGCTTCGGGATTCTTCCGGGGCCGCGTTTTGGCCCCGGTTGTTTTCCGTGCTTGGCGAGGGTTCCGGTTTCCGATCCGGCGATCGGCTGTGCCGGCGTCCTTGCGTGCCGTTAAACTCCCCGACGCGATGTATTGACGGAGGGAGCATGGCTCAAGGAGGCGCGGCGCTGGTGCTTACCGGTGGCGGGGCGCGGGCGGCCTATCAGGTCGGCGCGCTGATCGCCATCCGCGATGTGTGGGGCAAGCGCCCCGAAAATCCGTTTCCGATTCTCTGCGGGACTTCCGCTGGCGCGGTCAACGCCGCGGCGTTGGCGGTGTTCTCGGCCGATTTCGATGAGGCGGTGCGCAAGCTCGCCTTCATCTGGCGGAATTTCCGCGTTCATCACGTTTATCGGGCCGATACGCTGGCGATCGCCGAATCGGTGCTTCGCTGGGGATCGGCCATTTTTTTCGGCTGGCTTGCACGTCAATCGCCGCGCTCGCTGCTCGATAACGGCCCGCTGCGAGAACTCCTGGAAGCGCAGCTCGATTTCGGTGCCATCGGCCGGGCCATCGCCGACGGCCACCTGCAGGCCGTGTCGGTGACGGCTTCCGGCTACACCTCGGGCGAGAGCCTGTCTTTCTTTCAGGCACGGGAAGACCTGCAGCCCTGGCGACGTGCCCAGCGCATCGGCGTGCGCACCGAGTTGAAAGTCGAACATCTGCTGGCGTCGAGCGCGATTCCCTTTGTCTTTCCGGCAGTGCGCATCAATCGCGAATATTTCGGCGACGGCTCCATGCGCCAGCTTGCGCCGATCAGCCCGGTGATCCACCTTGGCGCCGACCGGATTCTGGTGATTGCCGGCGGCCGTCGTTCCGAGGAAGCCCGTCAGCGCGCCGACGTTTATCCGTCGCCGGCCCAGGTCGCCGGTCACGCCATGTCGAGCATCTTCCTCGACGGGTTGGCCATGGATCTGGAGCGGCTCGAACGCATCAACGCCACCGTGGGTGCAATCGAGCCTGAACAGCGGGCGGCGGCCGGCATTCCTCTCAGAAAAATCGAAACGCTGGTCATTGCGCCGTCGCAGCGTCTGGACTATCTTGCCGCCCGCCACAGCAGCGCCCTGCCGGGAGCTTTGAGCCTTGTCTTGCGCGGAATTGGTGCGACGCGAAAGAACGGCTCGGTGTTACTCTCTTACCTTTTGTTCGAGCGTGGGTATACCCGTTCGCTCATGGAGTTGGGCTACCGCGACGCGATGAGTCGGCGAGCCGAACTCGCGCGCTTTCTACGCGTCGATGGGCGTTGAGGCAAAAAAAACAACTCAGAAAAAACTTCAAAGATTTAAAATAAACCATTATTTTGAATAGAAGTCTGCCGTAAATAGTTTGGGCCCGGAGGTGACTCCCCAGTCCAAGCAGGATCAAGGCCGTGACCGGCCGGGAGTCGGTCAAGTTCGCGTGAGCGCTTCATCGCGAAGGTTTATTACCAGGGAAGGGCTCGCTCTTCCTGTTTTCGATTCAATTTGAAATAAGATGAAAATCCGCAATACCCTAATCGCACTGTTGAGTGTCTTTGCCCTTGGTTCGATGGCCCCCGTCGAAGCCCATGCCGCCCGCCACCATTCGTCCAAAAAGGCGGTGGAAGCCAAGTCTGGCAAGCATGCCAAGGCCGAGAAAGTCTCCGCACGCTCGAGTCGGCGGGAGAAAGCCCGCCATACCGCTCACGCGGCGCCGGCCGTTCAGCGTGCCGCCGTGGCTTCGGCCGGTCCGGAAATCGACAATGAGGGCAATCCGTTGCTGCACTCGGCGGCCTTCATGATTGCCGATCAGGCAACCGGCAACGTGCTGCTCGAAAAGAATTCCGATGCCGTGCTGCCGATCGCCTCGATCACCAAGCTGATGACGGCCATGGTCGTCCTCGATGCGCGCCTGAACCTCAACGAATCGCTGGTCATCGCCAGCGAGGATGTGGATACCTTGCGCAACAGCAGTTCGCACGTTCCGGTCGGCACCGAACTGTCTCGCGAAGACATGCTGCGTCTTGCGCTGATGTCGTCCGAAAACCGCGCTGCGGCGGCGTTGGCCCGCAATTATCCGGGCGGTCTCCCGGCCTTCGTCACGGCCATGAACCGCAAGGCCGCCAGCCTTGGGCTGCGCGAGACGCGTTTTTTGGATAGCACCGGTCTCAACTCGGCCAATGTGTCGAGCGCGCGTGACCTCGTCAAAATGGTTTCGGCGGCGTCCCGCTACCCGCTGATCCGCGAATTCTCGACGACGGCCAACTACGTGGTGTCGCTCAACGGGCGTCAGCGTCAATTCAACAACACCAATGCACTGGTAAGCAGCCCCGACTGGCAGATTGGCGTTTCGAAAACCGGTTTCATCAACGAATCCGGTAAGTGTCTGGTGATGCAGGCTTGGTTGCTGAACAAGCCGATGATCATCGTGCTGCTCGATTCCCTCGGGCGCTTCACCCGCGTGGCGGATGCCCAGCGAGTCAAACGTTGGCTCGAAAGTGCGGCGGTTCAGCAGAAG
This sequence comes from uncultured Zoogloea sp., assembly GCA_937871125.1. Taxonomy (GTDB): domain Bacteria; phylum Pseudomonadota; class Gammaproteobacteria; order Burkholderiales; family Rhodocyclaceae; genus Zoogloea. The sequence continues at coordinate 3,480 of CALMXT010000358.1, forward strand.
GTGGCGGTTAACGGTCGCGGACCTGCAACCTGAACCGTGGGTGTTTCAATATTGAAAACGGGCGCTGCGTGGCGCCCGTTTTTGTTTTGGAGCGCCCGGTCAGGGGACGCTTGAAAGGGGGGCGTGCTTGAGGCGAGAGCGCCGCGTCAGCGCAGCACACGCCCGTCGCGTCCTAGCACGGTGAGGTCTACGAAACGGGAACCGTTGTGGCTGCCGGGGCTGTAGCCGACTTTGTAGCCGCCCAGATCGAAGTTGTTGCTTTCCAGGGTATTGACCAGCTTTTCGCGGGTCAGATCCTTGCCGGTCTTGCGAATGGCTTCGACCATCAGTTTGGCATTGATGAAGCCCTCGACGCCGTAGTAACTGTAGTTGCTGTGCTTGGCGAACGCTTTGAGCGCTTTTTGGTATTCCTTGATGACCGGCAGAGTGTCGTTCCAGGGGTAGGGCATGACCTGGGAAATGCCGATGCCGTGGGCCTCCTTGGCGCCCATCTCCGCAACCAGGAAGTCGGCGCCGATCGGCGACAGGGTCGAGAACTGAGGCACCTGACCGGCTTTGCGCATCTGCCGCACAAATTCGGCTGTCGGCTTGTAGAGCGTGACCATGATGACGGCCTGGGGGTTGGCCTTGGCGATCTGGGTGACCGCGCTTTCCACTTGAACCGAGTTGCGTTCGACGGAACCTTCGGCGACCGGTTTCAGCTTGTGATGAGCAAGGGCTGCGACGACACCGTCCTTGCCCGACTTGCCGAAGCCGTCGTTCTGGTAGAAGACGGCGATCTGGGTGATGCCGAGTCCGACCAGGTGATTGACGATGGATTCGGTTTCGTCGGCGTAACTGGCACGCAGATGGAACATGTATCGATTGACCGGCGTGCGCAGGCTGCCGGCTCCGCTGATGGTGCCGACGAGCGGCACCTTCGCTTCGGAGAACACCTTCATGGCTTCCGCGGTCGGCGAGGAGCCGTAGTAGGCCATCAACGCAAAAACCTTGTTCTCGTTGATGAGCTTGCGGGTGTTGGCGACCGTTTTGTCGGTTTCGTAGCCGTCGTCGAGGGCGAGCAGTTCGACCTTCTTGCCGTTGATTCCGCCTGCAGCGTTGAGCTGCGCGAAGTAGGCAAGCGCGCCTTCTTTCATTTCCTTGCCATAGGCACCGTTGGGGCCGGTGAGGGGCACCGACATGCCGAGGGTGACCGAACTGTCGCCGACGCCCGGATCGGCTGCGAGTGCGCAGCTTGAGGCGGCCAGCAGCAGCCCGGTGCCAAGAGGAGCGAGCAGGGATTTGAGCGCTTGGATGAACATGAGTGTATTTATTCTTGAATGTTGGACGGGGCGCGCTGGCGAGTATAGGACAAACGAAACCTGCAGAGAAAAGCCGGCGTTACAAAAAGACACCGGCCGACGTCTTGCGAACGTCGGCCGGTGATCGCGGAGCCGCGATGGGGTTCGGCTTAGCTGCTGAAGAAATCCTTCACTTTATCCATCCACGACTTGGCTTTTGGGTTGTGGCGCTCGGCGTTGCTTGAGGCGATGTCGCCGAATTCGCGCAGCAGTTCTTTCTGGCGATCGGTGAGCTTGACCGGGGTTTCGACGATGACATGCACCATCAGGTCGCCGGGCGCGTGGCTACGCACGTTGCGGATGCCCTTGCCGCGAAGGCGGAAGACCTTGGCGCTTTGGGTTTCGGCAGGGATGCGGATGCTGGCTGCGCCGTCGAGGGTCGGAATCTCGATCTCGCCGCCGAGCGCCGCGGTGGTGAAGCTGATCGGCATCTCGCAGTGGAGATCGTCGCCGTCGCGCTGGAAAACGGCGTGCTGCTTGATGTGGATTTCCACGTAAAGATCGCCGGCCGGGCCGCCATTGACGCCCGGTTCGCCCTGCCCGCCGTGACGCAGGCGCATGCCGTTGTCGATCCCGGCGGGAATCTTCACTTCCAGTGTCTTCTGACGCTTGACGCGACCGGCGCCGCCGCACGAGGTGCAGGGCTCCGGAATGATGCGGCCGCTGCCGTGGCACTTCGGGCAGGTTTGCTGGATCGAGAAGAAACCTTGCTGGATGCGTACCTGGCCAGCGCCACCGCAGGTCGGGCAGGTCTTGGGCTGCGTGCCGGGTTTTGCGCCGGTGCCATGACAGGGCTCGCATTCCTCCTGCGCCGGGATCCGGATCGTCTTTTCCGCGCCGCGGGCGGCTTCTTCCAGGCTGATCTCGAGGTTGTAACGCAGGTCGGCACCGCGATAGACGTTGGAGCGTCCGCGGGCACCACCGCCACCGCCGCCGAAGATATCGCCGAAGATGTCGCCGAAGGCGTCGGCGAAACCGTCGAAGCCCTGACCGCCGCCACCACCGCCCATCTGCGGATTGACGCCGTCGTAGCCGTAGCGATCGTAGGCCGCACGCTTGTTGGCGTCGGTGAGGATCTCGTAGGCTTCCTTGGCTTCCTTGAACTTTTCCTCGGTTTCTTTGTTGTCCGGGTTGCGGTCCGGGTGGTACTTCATGGCCAGCTTGCGGTAGGCCTTTTTCAGTTCATCCTCGGAGGCGTCGCGATTGACGCCGAGAATCTCGTATAAATCCCGTTTCGCCATGTTTGGGTGCTCTGGCTTTCTAGTGTAAAGGCCGAGCCGAGCGGCGCGTGGGGCGCCGGCATGGCTCGGCCGGTTCTGTCAGAGGCCTATCGGCCGGACAGGCTAAGACTTACTTCTTGTCCTTCACCTCGGTGAACTCGGCATCCACGACGTCCGGATCGTTGGATTTGGCGCTGCCGGAGGAGGCGCCTGCACCCGCACCGCCGGCTGCAGCGGCTTCGGCCTGGGCTTGAGCATAGATGTGCTCGCCAAGCTTCTGGCTGACGGCGCCGAGGGCTTCGCTCTTGGCGTCGATGGCGGCCTTGTCGCCGGACTTGATGGCTTCCTCGGCTTCGGCGATGGCGGTTTCGATCTTGGCCTTGTCATCGCCGATCTTGTCGCCATGCTCGGCCACGGCTTTCTTGACGGAATGCACCAGGGTGTCGAGCTGATTGCGGGCGTCGACCAGTTCGTGGGCCTTCTTGTCTTCTTCGGCGTGGGCTTCGGCGTCACGCACCATGGCTTGGATCTCTTCGTCGGAGAGACCGGAGTTGGCCTTGATGGTGATCTTGTTTTCCTTGCCGGTAGCCTTGTCCTTGGCGGACACGTGCAGGATGCCGTTGGCGTCGATGTCGAAGGTGACTTCGATCTGCGGCATGCCGCGCGGAGCCGGCGGGATGTCGGACAGGTTGAACTGGCCGAGGCTCTTGTTGCCCGAAGCCATTTCGCGCTCGCCCTGCAGCACGTGGATCGTGACCGCGCTCTGGTTGTCGTCGGCGGTGGAGAAGACCTGCGACGCCTTGGTCGGAATCGTGGTGTTCTTCTGGATCAGCTTGGTCATCACGCCGCCCAGGGTTTCGATGCCCAGCGACAGCGGGCAGACGTCGAGCAGCAGCACGTCCTTGACTTCGCCTTGCAGCACGCCGCCCTGGATCGAGGCGCCGACAGCGACGGCTTCGTCCGGGTTGACGTCGCGGCGCGGATCCTTGCCGAAGAATTCCTTCACCTTTTCGATGACCTTGGGCATGCGGGTCTGGCCGCCGACCAGGATCACGTCGTCGATGTCGGAAACCTTGACGCCGGCGTCCTTGAGAGCGACGCGGCAGGGCTCGATGGTGCGCTCAACCAGGTCTTCGACCAGCGATTCGAACTTGGCGCGGGTGATCTTCAGCGCCAAATGCTTCGGGCCGGTGGCGTCGGCGGTGATGTAGGGCAGGTTGATTTCCGTCTGCTGGCCGGAGGACAGCTCGATCTTGGCCTTTTCGGCGGCTTCCTTGAGGCGCTGGAGGGCCAGCACGTCGTTCTTGAGATCGACGCCTTGTTCCTTTTTGAACTCGGTGACGATGTAGTCGATGATGCGCTGGTCGAAGTCTTCGCCGCCCAGGAAGGTGTCGCCGTTGGTGGCCAGCACTTCGAACTGGTGCTCGCCGTCGATGTCGGCGATCTCGATGATGGACACGTCGAAGGTGCCACCGCCGAGGTCGAACACGGCGATCTTGGAGTCACCCGGCTTCTTGTCCATGCCGAAGGCTAGGGCCGCAGCGGTCGGCTCGTTGATGATGCGCTTCACTTCGAGGCCGGCGATGCGGCCGGCGTCCTTGGTGGCCTGGCGCTGGCTGTCGTTGAAGTAGGCCGGCACGGTGATGACGGCTTCGGTGA
>CALMXT010000359.1 GCA_937871125.1 uncultured Zoogloea sp.
ACCCCGGTGGTGAGCACGATCATCGTCAAGCCCAGCGCAAGAAAGGCTTCGATAAGCGGCAGGATCGAGTTCATCGCAGCACCCCTTTTCATGGGGGGCGCCATCGCCCCACTGATCCAGCATAGACAGCGGCGTTGGAGAGTCCAGGCGATAACGCGGCGCTGAAATGCAGAAGGGCGACCTGTCGGCCGCCCTTCGATGGGTGCTGCGCGCTGTTTCGATCAGAACGAGGGCGACTCCCGATGGGCGCCGGTCGGCGCCGGAGCGGCCTGGATTTCGCCGTTGCGGATGCGCACCGTATCCCCCACGCGCCAGGCCGGGGCGCTTTGTTGTTCGATCACGCGGCGGGTGCCGTCGTCGAGACGGACGGTGATCTGGTAGTGGCTCACCGTGCGGTAGCGGCGTTCGGCCTCGTTGCCGGCCAAGCCGCCGAGCACCGCGCCGCCGATCCGGGCGAGTTGCTTGCCCGAGCCTTCGCCGACCTGATGGCCCAGCACGCCGCCGAGAATGGCGCCGCCGACGGCGCCGAGGCCGGAGCCTTCGCCCTTCTGCTGAATGGCTTCGACGTTCTCGATCACACCGCAGTCGCGGCAGACCGGAGGCGGCGTTTCAACGGTCCGGCGGGCGGTCCGCTCGCCGGGGGGCGGCGCATCCTGCGGCGCGGGCACGGCATCGGCCGGCGGCGGATTGCCCTGGGCGACGGCTGGCGTTGTGCGGTGCACGGCCGGGGTGGGCTTGCGGTGGACTGGCGCCGGTTTGGCGGTTGGCGCCGGTTCGCGGTGTTCCGCCTTGGCGGGGGCCGGCTCGACCGCTGCGGGCGCTGCGGCGACGGGCTCGGCCGCTTCGGTGCCGGCGATCCTGGTCGGGGGAACCGGTTCGGGCGGGGTCGGCAGTGCTGCCGGTGCGCTGACCACGGCCTCGGGCGCTGGGTGGCTGGCAGCGCCGAAGTCGGGCAGCAGACCGGTCAGCTTGGCAACGCCGGCCAGACTGACGGCGGTGACGGAGGCGGCGGCAACCCACAGGGCGGGATGCAGGCCGGGGCGGTTGGGGGTGGTGCTCATGGTTTTCTCCTCGAAGGCTGAAGAGCTTAACGCTCCGCCCGCCTGCAGGGAGACGGCTGCAATCGCCGCTTACAAACTAGGCGCTCGGCGCTGAGCCCCGCTTCGCTCCGTCAGCCTTGTCACTCCTCGCCGCTGGGCATCGGCCGGGGCGGCTTGAGCAGGTAGCGGGCCGGGTCCATCGCGTCCACCAGATCGGCTTCGAGCGGCAGCGGACCGCCGTCGATCCGGCAGGCCAGCAACTCGCCCACCAGACTGGCCCACACCAGGCCGCGGGCACCGAAGCCCGACGCCGCATACAGGCCCGGCTGACGGGGGATGTCGGCGAGCGGCGTGGTCTTGTCGGCCGTTGTGACGGCAGGGATTGCGCCGACCATCGGCAGGCGGTCCGGCGAGGCCGGGCGGAAACCGACCCGACCGGTGAGTGTCGTCGGATCGAAGGGCGCCGCGTAGCCGGGCAGGATGAAGTCCAGCTTGGTCAGGTTTTCGCGGTGTTCCGCGTCGCGCAATTCGCTGCTTTCGTCGTCCGCAATGAACGTGGCGCCGGCGCAGCGCACCCCGTCCACCTCCGGGCTGACGTAGCCGAGCCGGCACACCACCACTTGCGGCGCGCTGCCGGGCGTGGCCGGCAAGTGGGAAACCTGACCGCGGGCCGGGCGTACCGGCAAGGTGGCCGCCTGGGGCAGGGCGCGGATGCCGACACCGTTGGCGAGAACCGCCACCGCCGCGCGGGCGATCTCGACGCCGGCCGGATCGAAGGCCGCCCAGCTGTCGCCGATGCGTTCCAGGCGGGCGAGTTTGGTATCGAAGCGGGTCGCAATGGCCGCGCCGCCGGCTGCCAGATTGGCGGCGCACAGGCTTGGCGGTTGAATCCACCCGCCGCCCGGAAACCACCAGCCGCCCGCCGCCACCGGCCAGCCGGCGATCTGCGAAGCCTCCTCACGGGTCACGAAGCGCAGATAGTCCGGTGACGGTCGATGGGCCTCGACCACGGCGCGCATCTTGCCCTCCTGCTTCGCGTCGCGGCCCAGGTGCAATACCCCGCACCGGGACCAGCGCACCGCATGGCCGGCGGCGGCGAGGGCCGCGAGATGGTCGAGGCCATACAGAAAGCCGGCGCGGGTGATGCGGGCGAGCCGATTGTCGTCGAGGCTTGGCAGCGGCCGGAAGACGCCGGCCCGATTGCCGGACGCCCCGCAGCCGGGGCCGGCCGCCTCGTCGATGACGGTCACCCGCCAGCCGCGGGCGGCCAGACGCTCCGCAACCGAAGTGCCGGCAAGGCCGGCGCCGATGACGAGCGCGCTGCGGTTTGCGCCCGCCGCCTCGTCTTCCGGCCCGCAACCGGCCCGCGTCGCCGAGCCGGCGCTTTGTGCCGCGGGCAAGGCGGCCGGCTGTGCGTCGTCTGCGGCGCCGCAGGCAGACGCCTTGAAGGCCGGGGCGAGGCGAGTGTCTTGTGTCGTCGGGCGCGTGCCGACAGGCCAGTCAGAGGCGGCTTGGCCATGCGTTCGATCGACGGCGTCGCGCGCCGCGAAGTGGCCGGAATCGGCAGAAGGGATGGGGCGGTGCATGAGTTGGATATACGCGATGAACGGTCGAGCGCCCCGACCGGCGACAATCCCGCGCCATTCCGAAGGAAAAGCGCGATGGGCCGGCGTCGATGGGGGGCGCGGAAGTGGAGTCTGCAGTTGAAGTCCCGGGCTTGCGAGCGCCGTATTTTCC
>CALMXT010000360.1 GCA_937871125.1 uncultured Zoogloea sp.
CGAACTTGCCGATGGTGAGGATGTCGGCGCCGCCAGCGAGTTCGTCGAACACGGTTTTGCTGCCGTCGAGGCAGTCGCGGGATTGATCCACGTAGGCGATCTTGACCGTCGGGCCGACGACCACTTCGCCGGAATCGGGTTTGTCCTGGCCGGTGATCATCTTGAACAGCGTCGACTTACCGGCGCCGTTGGGGCCGATGATGCCGACGATGGCGCCCGCAGGGATGCTGAAGTTGACCTTGTCCATCAACAGCTTGTCACCGAAGCCCTTGGAGACGTCGGTGAATTCGATGACCTTGTCGCCGAGGCGCTCGCCCACGGGGATGAAGATTTCCTGGGTTTCGTTGCGCTTCTGATATTCGACGCTGGCCATTTCCTCGTAGCGGGCCAGGCGCGATTTGCTCTTGGCCTGACGGGCCTTGGGGTTGGAGCGCACCCATTCGAGCTCCTGCTTCATGGCCTTCATGCGGGCGCCTTCCTGCTTGGATTCCTGCTCCAGGCGGGCCTCTTTCTGTTCGAGCCAGCTGGAGTAGTTGCCCTTCCAGGGGATGCCCTGACCGCGGTCGAGCTCGAGAATCCATTCGGCGGCGTTGTCGAGGAAGTAACGGTCGTGGGTGACGGCCACCACCGTGCCGGGGAAGCGCACCAGAAACTGTTCCAGCCATTCGACGGATTCGGCGTCGAGGTGGTTGGTGGGTTCGTCGAGCAGCAGCATGTCGGGGCGGGACAGGAGCAGCTTGCACAGGGCGACGCGGCGCTTCTCGCCGCCGGAGAGGGGGCCGATCTTGGCGTCCCAGGGCGGCAGGCGCAGGGCGTCGGCGGCGATTTCGAGCTGGGTTTCCACGTCGGCACCGCTGGTGGCGATGATGTTTTCGTACTTGGCCTGGAGTTCGGCCAGCTTGTCGAAATCGGCGTCGGGCTCGGCGTAGGCGGCGTAGACCTCTTCGAGCTTGTTCTTGGCTTCCATGACTTCGCCGAGGCCGGATTCGACCTCTTCGCGGACGGTCTTGGCGGGGTCGAGCTGCGGCTCCTGGGGCAGGTAGCCGATGGACATGTTGGGCTGCCACTGGACTTCGCCGTCGTATTCCTTTTCGACGCCGGCCATGATGCGCAGCACGGTGGACTTGCCCGAACCGTTGAGGCCGAGCAGGCCGATCTTGGCGCCGGGGAAGAAGGACAGGGAGATGTCCTTGATGATCTGCCGCTTGGGCGGGACGACCTTGCTGACGCGCAGCATGGACATGACGTATTGGGCCATCGGGATACTTTCCAGGGATGCGAAAAACGAAGGCGCAACTTTACCCGAGTTGGCCGGTGCGTGCCGGGCGCGGAAGGGAGTCCGGGCCGCGCTTCAGTGCGGGGCGCCGAGTTCGCGCAGGATTTCGTCCTGCTCTTCGGGGGAGAAGAAATAGGGGTAGAGGCTGCGGAGGCCGGGCTTGGATGTGCCGCCGTGAAGGGCAATCTGCTCGTCCACGTGGCGCAGGTCGAGGTGCAGCAGCACCGCGGGGGCATTCACCCGTTGACAGACGCGTTCGTCGCCGATGGGGCTGAAGCCGAGCATGCGCCGGTAGAAGCCGGCGTGGCGGGGATGGACTTCGATGACGACATCGCTGGCGCCGTGGATCAGGCGACCGTGGATGTAGACCAGATGGAGCAGGGCGCCGAGCACTTCCCTGGCGTTGTGGTGGGTGTCCATGGCCAGCCGGGTCAGCTCGCACAGGCGGGCGCCGCGGCGGCGCAGCCGGGCCAGCTCTTCGGGGTAGAGGGCGTCGGCAAGGATGCCTTCCCTGCCGTCGAGTCCGAGGGTGACGGTGCCGAATATCGCGCTTTCGTCCGACGCGACGAGGGTGATCCGATCCGGCCGGGCAGTGGCGACGTCGGCGTCGACCGGGGCGAGGCCACGCCAGCTGTACATGCGTTCGATCAGAAGACGAACCGCGCGATCATGGCGATGGGGGTCGGCGCATTCGACGGTGTAGGTTGACGTCCGGCTGGAGGCAAATGCGATCGAATCGAAATCGTTCGGACAGGGTGAAGGCGCGACAGCGTGGAGCGTGGTATTCATCGGAGATATTTTTGGTGGTGCGGCGCGACACGGATTCGGCGGTGCGAACGAATTCACGGACAGATCGAGGGGGCGGAAGATAAGGCAGGAACTTCCACCCGCCAAGGACGTATTTCTCGAACGGCATGTCACGACACGAACTGGAGGCGCGCAAGCCGTGCGTAGAGCCCGTCTTGCGCGATCAATTCGGCGTGGCGGCCTTGCTGGACGATGCGGCCGGATTCCATGACGACGATGCGGTCGGCCTTTTGCACAGTGGCCAGCCGGTGGGCGATGACCAGGGTGGTGCGTTGGCGCATCAGGCCGTCGAGGGCGGTTTGCACCATGCGTTCGCTCTCGGCGTCGAGCGCCGAAGTGGCTTCGTCGAGGAGCAGGATCGGACGGTCGGCGAGGATGGCGCGGGCGATCGCGATGCGCTGGCGCTGACCGCCCGAGAGGCGTACGCCGCGCTCGCCGAGATCGGTGGCGTAGCCCTCGGGCAGGAGGTCGATGAATTCGTCGGCAAAGGCGGCGGCGCAGGCCGCGCGCACATCGTCGAGACTGGCTTCGGGGCGCGCATATCGCACGTTGTCGGCCACACTGGCGGCGAAGATGACGGCTTCCTGGGGCACCAGGGCGAGGTGCCGACGCAGGTCGACGGGATCGGCGTCGGTGAGCCTGACGCCGTCGATCCGGATCTGGCCGGCCTGCGGATCGTAGAAGCGCAGCAGGAGCTGAAAAACGGTGCTTTTGCCGGAGCCCGAAGGGCCGACGAGGGCGACGGTTTCACCGGGCTGGACGGTGAGGGAAAAGTCGTGGACGGCCAGTGTGTCGGGCCGGCTCGGGTAGTGGAAGTGCACGGCGTCGAGGACGATGGCGCCGCAGGACGGTTCGGGAAAGGGGCGCGCCTGGGCCGGGGCGAGAATGGCCGGCCGGGCGTTGAGGATTTCCATCAGACGTTCGGTGGCGCCCGCGGCGCGCTGCAGATCGCCCCACACTTCGGAAAGGGCGCCGACGCTGCCGGCGACAAGGGCCGCGTAAAAGACGAAGGCCGAAAGGTCGCCCGCGCTGAGCGTACCGGCAAGGACATCGTGCCCACCCACCCACAGAATGAAGGCGATGGCGCCGAATACCAGCACCATCACCGCGGCCACCAGCCGCGCCCGGTTGGCGACGCGGGCTCGGGCGGTGACGAAGCTCTCTTCCACCAGCCGGCCGAAGTCGCGCCGGTCGGCGTCTTCGTGGCCGTAGGCCTGGACGATGCGGATTTCGTGGATGGTTTCGTCGATGCGGTTGCCGAGCGCGGCGATGCGGTCCTGGCTTTCCCGGGCGAGGCGGCGCACCCGGCGGCCGTAGAGCACGATGGGCGCGACGACCAGCGGCACGCCACCGACGGTCAGCAGGCTGAGCTTGAGGCTGGTGGTGAACAGCATCGCCAGTCCGCCGATCAGCAGCAGCCCGTTGCGCAGTGCGATCGACAGGCTGGAGCCGATGACGTTCTCGATCTGCGTGGTGTCGGCGGTCAGGCGTGAGATCACCTCCCCGGTGCGTCCGGCTTCGAACCAGGATGGCGGCAGGCTGAGCAGGTGATCGAAGACCCGCCGGCGGATGTCGGCGGTGACCCGCTCGCCGAGCCATGAGACGTTGTAGAAGCGCAGGTAGGTGGCGGCGGCGAGCAGCACGATGAGGCCGCCCATGCTTGCCAGCGTGCGATCGAGCCATGCCGGGTCGCCAGCCGCGAAACCTTTGTCGATGACGGCCCGCAGCCCCTGGCCGACGGCCAGCATGGCGCCAGCGGCGAATACCAGCGCGACGACGGCAATCAGCACGCGACGACGATAGGGGGCGAGGAACTGGAACAGGATGCGGAACATGGTTTTGGGGTGGGTGTCGGTTGGCCGGCGGGGCGTTGTGATGGGAAGTATGGAGGAGGGGCGGTAAGCTATGGCTCCCTGTCACCCGGAAATGTTCAATCCATGTTGTCTTCTTCTCCCTTGACGGCCGGAGTCACGCTGTTGATCGTTCTGTTGATGTTCGGCACCAGCTTTGCGGTGGGCAAGGGCCGCCACCGCTACGGCGTGGAAGCCCCTGCAGTGACCGGGCACCCGGTTTTCGAGCGGCTTTACCGTGTCCAGATGAACACCCTCGAATGGGCGGCCATGTGTCTGCCCTGCCTGTGGATCTGCGCGGCCTACGTGAGCGACGCGATCGCGGCCGGGCTCGGCGCGGTGTGGCTGGTCGGGCGCGTGTGGTACGCCGTCGGCTACGCAAAGGAGCCGGCTTTGCGGGCCGGGGGGTTCATCGTGGCAGCGCTGGCTTTCGGCGCCCTGGGCCTCGCGGCCGGGGGCGGCGTGGTGTGGCGTTTGCTGGGGGCATGAGGATGACGCTGCGTTCGATTGCGCTTGGGCTGGGGGTCGGCCTGTCGCCCTGCTGCATGGCCGCAGCGCCGGCGCTTCCGGCGGTGGCTGCCGACGGCTCGGCGGTGACGGTCTCGGGCATCTCGTCCGGCGGCTACATGGCGGTGCAGTTCCAGGTGGCCTATTCGAAACTGGTGAAGGGCGCCGGCATCCTGGCTGCCGGCCCCTACGATTGTGCCGACGGCAGCGCCCTGCGCGCCTTGACCAACTGCATGGCACCGACGAGCTGGACGCCGCCGCCCAAGCCCGCCGAGATCAAGCCTCGCATCGAATCCCGCGCCCGCCTGGGGCTGATCGATCCGCCGGCAGCCCTGGCCGACGATAGGGTCTGGGTGCTCACCGGCGGCGCCGATCATACCGTCGAGCGGCCGGTGGTGGAGGCTCTGGTGGCGTTCTACAAGGAATGGATGCCAGCTTCGGCGATTCGGTTTGTGACTTTGCCGAATGCCGGCCACGCAATGATTTCGGTTTCGGACGGCAAGCCCAATGCCTGTGCCACGTCCGAGCCGCCCTTCATCAACCGCTGCGGCGATTTCGATGCGCCGGGCGAATTGCTCGGCCATCTGCTTGGCAATCTCAAACCCAAGAAGACGCCCGAGCCAGCCAGCCTGCGGGCCTTCAACCAGCGGCCTTTCATCGCCGGTCTGCCGGCCGACATCGGCATGGGCGACGAGGGCTTCGCTTATGTTCCGGCCAGTTGCAGGTCTGGCGGCTGTCGGGTTCATGTGGCTTTCCACGGCTGCCTGCAGAGCGAGGATCAGGTCGGCCGACGCTTCGTCGAAGGCGCCGGTTACAACGCCTGGGCCGAGGCCAACCGGATCGTCGTGCTCTATCCTCAGACCATTGCCCGCAGCGGCTGGGCGCCCGGTTCGATGCGCTGGGTGTACAACCCGAAAGGATGCTGGGACTGGTGGGGCTACAGCGCGATGGACTACGCGACCCGCAACGCGCCGCAGATGGCGGCGGTGCGCAAGATGATCGCCCGGCTGGCCGAAACACCGGCGCAGTGAACAACAAAAATCCGGCATCGGCCGGATTTCTGTCGGGCTTGGCGTGATGGCTTTTATTTTTCGACGAAGGCCCGCTCGATGACGTAATCGGCCGGTGCGCCGATGTTCGGCGAGATCTTGAAGCCGCGGGCGTCGAGCATCTTGCAGCAATCTGTCAGCATGGCCGGGCCGCCGCAGATCATGGCACGGTCGAGCGCCGGGTCGAGGGGCGGCAGACCGGTGTCTTCGAAGAGCTTGCCGGTGGCAATCAGATCGGTCACGCGGCCTTGGTTGCGGAATTCTTCGCGGGTGACGCTGGGGTAGTAAATCAGCTTATTGCGCACGTCCTCGCCGAAAAACTCATGCTCCGGCAACTCCTGTTCGATGAATTCGCTGTAGGCCAGTTCGGAAACGTAGCGCACGCCGTGGAGCAGCACGACCTTTTCGAAACGCTCATAGGTTTCCGGATCCTGGATCACGCTCAGGAAGGGAGCGAGGCCGGTGCCGGTGGCGAACAGGTAGAGGTTGCGGCCGGGCAGCAGATCGTGGAGCACCAGCGTGCCGGTGGGCTTTTTGCTGACGATGATCGGATCGCCCGGTTGCAGGTGCTGCAGGCGCGAGGTGAGCGGGCCGTTCTGCACCTTGATGCTGAAGAATTCCAGGTGCTCTTCGTAGTTGGGGCTGGCGATGCTGTAGGCGCGGGTGAGCGGGCGGCCATCCACTTCGAGCCCGATCATCACGAACTGGCCGTTTTCGAAACGCAGCCCGGCGTCGCGGGTGACTTTGAAACTGAATAAGGAATCGTTCCAGTGACGCACGTCAAGAACGGTTTGCGTACTCAGTTTGCTCATGGCTGCACCTCGGTTCGAAATGTTGTGATGCAGCAATTTTAAGGGGTGAGATAAATCTGTAAATTGGAATATATTGATATGTATCTTCTGCTTTGTAGATATATCCGAAGCCAATCCTATGCGATACACCCTCCGTCAGCTTGAAATCTTTGTCGCCGTGGCCCGCCACGAGAGCGTTTCCCGCGCGGCCGACGAATTGGCGCTGTCCCAGTCGGCCACCAGCACGGCGCTGGGCGAACTGGAACGGCAATTCGACACCCAGCTTTTCGACCGCATCGGCAAGGCCTTGCGCCTCAATGAACTGGGGCAGGTGTTGCTGCCCCACGCGGTGCAGCTGATGGAGCACGCCGTCGAGATCGAAACCCTGCTGGCCCGTCAGACCGATTTCGGTCCGCTGCAGATCGGTGCAACCCTCACCGTCGGCAATTATCTGGCAACCCTGATCGCGGCGGATTTTCTGCGCCGGCATCCGAGCGCCCAGGTGAAGCTCTCGGTGCACAACTCCGCCACCATCGTCCATCAGCTCATCCACTATGAGCTGGACCTTGGCCTGATCGAAGGCAGCTGCCGCCATCCGGATCTGCTCGTCGAGCCGTGGGTCAAGGATGAATTGGTGGTGTTCTGCGCGCCGGGGCATCCGCTGGCCCGCGGCGGGCCGGTGGATCTGCCGGAACTGGCGGCGCAGGACTGGATCCTCCGCGAGACGGGGTCCGGCACCCGGGAGACTTTCGATCAGGCCTTGCGCCACTTTTACGGTCATCTCAATGTGCGCCTCGAACTGGAGCACACCGAGGCGATCAAGCGGGCGGTGGAAAGCGGCCTTGGCGTCGGCTGCATCTCGCGCCTTGCCCTGCGCGAGGCGATCCGGCGGGGCAGTCTGGTGGCGGTGGAGACGCCGGAACTCGACCTGCGGCGTCAATTCCAGTTTGTCACCCACCGGCGCAAATACGTCACCGCGGGGATGCGCGAGTTCATCGACCTGTGCCGTCGGATGACGGCCGGCGCAGCGCGCAGCGACCTGATCGAGCTGCCCTTCATCCCCTGATCGACAGCCAAGGGATAACCCACATTTGAGGTGGGCAAGCTTGTGGACAAGCTGTGCGGGGCGCTGTCATATGGCGGAAACGAAAGGGTTTTTTTCGACTGCCTAAAAATAGAGCATTGCTGTTCAAAGAAGGTTTTGAATAGTTTTTATCTATGCACACAAAACCGGGGATAAGCTGTGGATAAGCTGTGCGGCAGACCTTCAAGAGACTGATATAAAAAAGAAAAAAGTCGATGCCTCAAAATGGTGCAGCGCACTTTGCGGCTTTGGCGACGGCAAGTTTTCCCCATCGGACGTGGGAAAGGGTGTGGACAAACTGTGGGGGCGAGGGGCAAGACCTTCTGCCGTAAGGCTTTTATCCGGTCGCCTAAAAATGAGGCAGGTGGCGTTGGGAGGCAGCGGTAGAATCGGCGCCTTCCAGCATTTGTCCGGGCCGATCCGATGACTTCACCCGTCCGTTACACCATCCAGGCCATCCAGCCAGCCGCCCATCTCTTCGAAGTGACATTGAGTCTGAGCGATCCCGATCCGGCCGGACAGGTGTTCAGCCTGCCGGCGTGGATTCCCGGCAGCTACATGATCCGGGAATTTGCGAAGAACATCGTCAGCCTGTCGGCCAGAGCCGGCGGCAAGGCTCTGGCGGTGACCAAGAGTGACAAACACACCTGGCGCCTGCCGGCCGGCGTTGGCGGGCCGATCACGCTGAACTACACGGTGTATGCGTGGGATCTGTCGGTGCGCACCGCCCACCTCGATCAGACTCACGGCTTTTTCAACGGCACCAGCGTTTTCCTGTGCGCCCACGGTCACGAGGCCGCGCCGCAGTGGGTGGACATCCGTCCGCCGAAAGGCCTGGAGGATGCCGGCTGGCGGGTGGCGACGAGCTTGCCGGAAGCCGTCGGCGAGCGCGGGGCGGCGGAGCGCTATGGCTTCGGGCTGTATCGCGCCGAAGATTACGCCGCGCTGATCGATCATCCGGTGGAAATGGGCAGCTTTACGCTGGCCGAGTTCGACGCCTGCGGGGTGCCCCATGCGGTGGCGATCACCGGCCGTCACGACTGCGATCCGATCCGCCTCGTCGAAGACCTCAAGCCGGTCTGCGAAGCGCAAATCCGTCTATTTGGCGAGCCGGCGCCGATGGACCGTTATGTTTTTCTGGTGATGGCGGTGGGCGATGGCTACGGTGGGCTGGAGCACCGGGCGTCCACCGCGCTTTTGTGCAGCCGCGGCGATCTGCCCTGGGCGGGCATGGAGACGCCGTCGGAGGCTTACCGCCAGTTTCTCGGTCTGTGCAGCCACGAGTATTTCCACACCTGGAACGTCAAGCGCATCAAGCCGGCGGCCTTCGTGCCCTACGATCTGACGTGCGAGAACTACACCCGGCTGTTGTGGGCCTTCGAGGGCTTCACGTCGTATTACGACGACCTGATGCTGGTGCGCACCGGCCGCATCGCCGAAAAGGACTATCTGACGCTGCTCGGCAAAACCGTCAGTCAGGTTCACAAAGGCAGCGGACGCAAGAAGCAGAGCGTCGCCGAATCGTCCTTCGAGGCGTGGACCAAGTATTACCGTCAGGACGAGAACAGCCCCAACGCCATCGTCAGCTACTACACCAAGGGCGCGCTGGTGGCGCTGCTCCTGGACCTGCGCCTGCGTGCCGGGAGCAAGGGCAGCCGCAGTCTCGACGATCTGATGCGAGCCTTGTGGTTGCGTCATGGGCAGACCGGCGTCGGGGTGGGCGAGGACGGTATTTTTGCGCTGACCGCCGAAATCGGCGGCGTGGAGATGGGCGAGTGGCTGCGGGAGCTGGTCGAAGGCACCGACGATTTGCCGCTGCAGGCGTGGCTTGGACGCGTTGGCATCGCGTTGAACTGGGAGGCTGCCAGCGAAGCGCCGGGCTTTGGCGTGCGCACCGGCGCCGAAGGCGATCTGCTCAAGCTCGCCAATGTTTACGATGGCGGGTCGGCCCAGGCGGCCGGGCTGTCGGCAGGCGACGTGCTGGTGGCGTTGGACGGGCTCAAGGTGAGCGCAGGCAATTTCGACAAACTTCTGGCCCGCCGCGTCGCCGGCGACCGCGTTCAAGTCCATGCCTTCCGGCGGGACGAGTTGATGTGCTTCGACGTGGAATTGCTGGCTGCGCCCAAGGACACGGCAAAGCTGACGCTGGCAGAGGATGCCTCCGCCCCGGCCGTGGCGCTGCGCGAGGGCTGGCTGAAAGGGTGAACGGGGAAAGTGCCGTTCTTGGCTGGAGCTGCCCCGCGCAACTTGATGGGCGTGGCGGCGTGGGTTTGGAATCGCCGCCCTTCAGCAGGCGGCCGGCTCGGCGTCGCGGCTCTGTGACACCAGGTGCAGATAGCCGCCGAACAGCACCGCGGCGGCGATGTTGCTGAGCACCGCCGCTTGCCAGAAGCCGGCCACGCCCTGGGGCGGCAGCAGCGCGCCCAGCCCGAAAAAGGCCAGCCAGTAGCCGCCGCCGAGGCCGATGCCCCAGAAGCACAGGGTGTGCACGAGCATCGGTCCGAAGGTGATCTTGTAGCCGCGCAGGGCATGGGCGGCGACGGTCTGGATGGCGTCGAAGAACTGATAAAGGCAGATGTAGATCACCAGCGAGGCGGCGAGATCGCGCACGGCAGGATCGCTGGTATAGGCCGCCATGATGGGATCGCGGACGAACCATAGGGCGATGCTGACCAGGGTCGAGAGTCCGGTGGCGAGGAGGATTCCGACCGTGGCGGCGCGTCGTGCCGCAACGCCGTCCCGGCCCCCGACGGCCTGACCGACCAGCACCAGGGTGGCGATGGCGAGTGCCAGCGGAAGCATGTAGATCAACGCCGACAGGTTGCCGACGATGCGGTGCCCGGCCACCACGCCGGCGCCGAGCCGGGCCACCAGCAGGGCGATGAGGGTGAAGGCGGTGATCTCGACGAAGCTCGAAAAACCCATCGGCAAGCCGAGGCGCAGGAGCTCGGCGAGGGTTTTGGGGTGTGGCGGCTGCCAGCGGGAAAACAGGTGGTAGGGCGCGTAGGCCGGCGTGCGGGTGACGTGGATCAGTGCGGTAGTGAAGGCCAGCCAGGAGATGCAGGCACTCGATACGGCGCAGCCGGTGCCGCCGAGAGGTGGGAAGCCCAGGTGCCCGTTGATCAAGGCCCACGAGAGGGGAATGTGCACGGCGGTGGTGGCGAGGCTGATGAACATCAGCACGCGGGTGCGCCCGAGGGCGTTGGTGAACGCGTAAAAAGTGCGGTAGAGCAGCACCGCCGGCAGGCCCCAGGCGACGCTGGAGAGATAGTCGCGGGCGCGGGTTTCGACGGCGGGGCTCATGTCGCTGAGTTGCATCAGCCAGTCGGGGTGGCGCAGGAAGAGCACGGCGGGCACGGCCAGCGCCACTGCGAGCCAGAAGCCCTGCTGCACCGCCGGGCCGATCGCGTCGCTGCGCCCGGCGCCGACGTGATGGGCGACGGTGGGCGCCACGGCCTGCAGGATGCCGACCATCAGCATCACGATGGAAATGTAGATTCCGCTGGCGACAGCCACGGCTGCCAGATCCTCGGTGCCATAGCGGCCGGCCAGTACGGTGTCGCTGACCATCTGGGTCATCGACGAGAGTTGGGCGATGAGCACCGGCCAGGCAAGCTCGACGATGCGGCGGAGAAGGGCGGAGTGGGATTTCATGGGCGGCGTAGTGTAGCGCGACATCATGAAAAGTAGCCGTGCAGGAACCAGCCGTGGGGCGGGCGGCGTTCGCGGAAAATCCACACCAGGCTGTGGTCGCGGCGACGGGCGACGAAGTAGTCGCGGCTGACTTCGGATTCGGCGCCGTCCCACCAGCCGGACTCGATGCGTTCCGGGCCGGCGAGGAGGTTTTCCGACGGGGGGCAGGCGATCGGGCGGGGTTCGGGAAGCAGCCACAGGGGCCGCGGTGCGGCGGGCAGGGTTGTGCTCCGGACCTTGGCGGAGTGCTGGCCGGCGGACGCGAGGTCGGCCGTGTGCCAGGCGCGTTCGGGGCGATGGTCGGGATGGACGGCGAGGCTATGCACCGCGTCGGCGCCGAGACGGGCCCGCAGGGTGGCGACGAGCAAGCCGGGATCGCCGTCTTTGCCGGTATCGGCTGTGAAGAGATCGGCCCGCGGCGGTGCCAGCGGACGGGGTGCGTCGGCTTCGAGGCGCAGGGCGTCCACCGGGGCCGGCAGAGCTTGACGGCTCAGGTGTTCGCGGGCCAGCAACTGGTAGCGGAGCATGTCGCGGGAGAGGGCGCCGAGAACGATTTCGATGCGGCTTTCCCGGTCGATGCCCCGATGGAGGCTGCCCAGGGGCTCGAACTCCAGTATCAGCGCGAAGCGTTCCAGCCCGGCCTGACGGGCCTCCAGCCAGCCGGCGAGGCCGGCGAGGAGGCGGCGCAGGCCGAATAGCAGGGTGTCGGTCTGCTCGCTGGGGGCGGGCAGAGGAAGCCGGCCGACGTAACGCTCCGGCGGCACGAACCACGCTTGCGGGTCGGGAACGAGGCCGTAGGCGCGGTCGAGCAGGTCGCTTGCTGCCTGGGCATGGCGGCGGGCCAAGCCGCTGCGCGGCAGACTGCGGACATCCGCCAGCCGCCGGGCTCCGATACCGTCGAGCAGGTCGAGGCTGTCGGCGCCAAGTCGGCCTCCCTCGGCGAGGATGGCGAGCGGCAGCGGGTCGAGGGCGGCGGGCAGATCGGCCGGTGTTTCCACCAGACGGCCCGCTGCGGCGCGGGCCAGCCAGCGGGCTGCCAGTGGGGTCGGGGCCACGGCCAGTTGCCCAAAGAAACCCAGTTCTTCGAGACCGGCGTGGATGGCTGTGCCGAGGGAGGCGAGCCCACCGAACAGACGCAGGCTGGCATGGATTTCGAGCAGCAGGGTGTCCGGCGGAGCGAGGCTGAGGGCGGGAGTGAAGCGCCCGGCCCAGCAGGCGATGTCGGTGAGGGTGGCCAGCTCCCGGTGGGGATCGCGTTCGATCAGGCAGAGATCGGGCGCTAGGGCCAGAGCGCTGGCGCGGCTTTGCCCTGCTGCCACGCCGCGCGCCATTGCCGCCGCATCCACGGCCACCACCTTCTGCCGCGGCCGGTCGCTGAGGATCGCCAGCGGGGGGCCGTCACCGCGCCCTCGCGTGAAGGTTTGCAGGGCCAGATCGGGTAGGTAGAGGGCGCACCAGAGCATGGGCGGAGGAGATGGGCGAGGCTGCTGCGGGACGGAGGACGGAAACGTCGCCTGGACCGGCGGGCTGGAGCGGCTCGGCCGGCTCGGGCCCATCCGGTCGGGGCAGGCCGCCCGGCCAGGGCAGGTCGATGGCGAGGGGGCCGGCCAGTTGCGGCCCGCGGCGTTTGAGGATGCGTACTTCGAGCCCGCCGCAACGTCCAGCCAGAGCGATGCGGAGCACGGCGGGCGAGGGTTGGGCGGCGAGGTTTGCCGGCCGGATCAGGATCAGGGCGGTGGCGCTTTCTTCGGCGGCCAGTTGCAGCCGGCGCAGGGCGCCCATGTCGGCTGCGGCAAGCCATAACAGCACGACAGCGCAGCTGCGTGAGTTCAGCGCCTGACGAGCCGCCCAGCGGGCATGGGCCGGGCTTGCAGTGTGGACAACGATGAGCCTGTCGAGGGGCACGCCGGCGGCAGCCAGGGCCGGTGCGTAAAGCTGGTTGGGGGGTGCGATGCAAACGGCCCGGCGCTGGGCCGGTATCTGGGCGAGCAGGGGCAGCAGCAGGCCGAGCTCGCCGACGCCGACATGGGGCACGAGGAGTTCGGTGAGTGCACCGACCGGCCAGCCGCCACCCGGCAGGGCCGCATCGAGCTGCGCGTGGCCGGTGGGAAGGCCGGGCGTTGCCGCGCTTGCCAAGCGGTCGCCACGCCAGATCAGGTTATCGAGGCTGACGGCGGAGCTAGGGGCGAGGGCAGCAAAGGCGGCCATGGGGATCGGGGTGGAAGAGCGTGGAACGGTTTGCCGGGGAGATGAGGCGCAGGCTCGGGATTCGGCGCGTCACCCTGGCTCATTCATGCGAAATCAGAGGCTGTCGTTGCGGATCAGCCCGACGGCGAGCCCTTCGATTTCCAGAGGTGTGTTGCGGGTGTCCACCACGATGGGCTGGAAATCCGGGTTGGCGGGCAGCAGTTCGACGAGGGAACCCTTGCGCGAAAGGCGCTTCACGGTGACGTCGTCCTCGACGCGGGCGACGACGATCTGACCGTCACGGGCTTCGCTGGTGCGATGGACGGCGAGGAGATCGCCATCGAGGATGCCGGCGTCGCGCATGCTTTGACCGCGGACTTTCAGCAGATAGTCGGCCCGCGGCGAAAACAGCCCCGGATCGATCTGGTAGCGACCTTCCACGTGCTCGGCGGCGAGGATGGGGCTGCCGGCGGCGACCCGTCCGATGAGTGGCAAGCCGAGCGCCTCCATCAGCCGGATGCCCCGCGCCCGGCCTTCTTCGAGCGTGATGACGCCCTTGGCGGCGAGGGCGCGCAGATGGGTTTCGGCGGCATTGGGCGAACGAAAACCGAAGGCTGTGCAGATTTCAGCCCGGGTGGGCGGACGGCCTTCATGCTCAACGGTATCGCGGATGAGCTGCAGGATTTCCTGTTGGCGGGCAGTGAGTTGGTCTGACATGAGTACTCCTTTAGTCTTGTGTAATTATATACAGGCTTGTGCGGGCGGCAAGCTGTCGTTTTTGCAACAAGCCCTGTTCCGGCCGTGAAAAACATCAATCTCGAAGAACAAAAGGCTTGAGGCCTGCCCGCCGGTGGACTATCCCTTCAAGGACACGCCCTTTTCTGCGCTTCGGCAGGGGCGGATACCTGGCAGCCGGCAAGACGCGATCAGTACGAAAAGTTATAACAACGGAAAGCGGCACGAGTCGGACTGCCCAACTAGCAGGGTTCCGGATACCGGACCCGCACCCGCGGAGGAGATTTCCATGCTTTTCAGCCCCCAACACGCTTCGGGTAGAGTTCTCAAAGCGGCTCGGTTAGAATCCCCCGCCGAGGCGGCCGTCCCTTGCGAAGGTCAGCCGGCCCCGCTCTTTTCCCTGCCCGATGCCGACATGGAAATGTTCGATCTGGCGTCGGTGCTGGGTTCCCACCACGTGGTTCTGTATTTTTATCCCCGTGACAACACGCCCGGCTGCACGCGTCAGGCCATCGATTTCAGCGATCACGATGCCGATTTCGCACAGGAAAAATGCGTCGTGGTCGGCGTGAGCCCGGACGACTGCCTGACTCATGCCGATTTCCGCGATCAGCACGGGCTGTCGGTCGAGCTGCTCTCGGACGAGGACGGCGACGCATGCAGGCTGTACGGCGTGTGGCAAACGGGGCAGGTGAACGGTGTCACGAAGCGCAGTGTGCGCCGCTCGACCTTCATCATTTCAAGCGACGGCGTGCTGCGTCATGTGATGCACGACGTCAATCCGCGGGGTCATGCCGCAGAAGTCTTTCAGCTGGTAAAGCAACTCAACTCAAGGAATGTAAATGCAAATCGCCAAAAACACGGTCGTCACACTTAACTATACGGTCAAGGATCCGGAAGGGAACATCATCGACGACGGCCAGCATCCTCTGGTGTATCTGCATGGCGGTTACGACGGCATCTTCGCGCTGATCGAAGAGGCGCTGCAGGGCAAGACGGTCGGTGAAAACCTGAAGGTCAAGCTGGCTCCCGAAGACGCTTTCGGCGAGTTCGACGAAGAGTTGGTGCTGGTGGAGGATGCCTCCCTGTTTCCGGACAACATCGAAGTGGGCATGTCCTTCGAGCGCGTCGGCGAGCATGGCGAGGAAGACATGATCTACCGCATCACCGACATCGCCGAAGGCAAGGTGGTGGTGGATGGCAACCACCCCCTCGCTGGCGTTGCACTGATTTTCGACGTCACCGTCAAAGATGTGCGCGCAGCCACGAGCGAAGAAATCGGCCACGGCCACGTGCACGGCGACGGCGGTCACCACCACTGATGGATTTCGGTCCGGAAGCGGGTTTCGATACCCGCCTCCGATCCTGAATCACTGACTTGAGCGGACCGCCCTGGCGGTCCGTTTTCATTGCGATGAACAGACTGGAAAAGCAAGGTCCGGCGCTGCTGAAGGTCGAGCAGCTGCAGGTGGAGCTCGGCCCCCACGGCAAGACCGTGCGCCCGGTGGATGGTATCGGCTTCGAGGTGCCGGCCGGGCAGACGCTGGCGCTGGTGGGCGAATCGGGCTGCGGCAAGTCGATGACGGCGCTGGCCTGCATGCGTCTGCTGCCGGCTGGCGGACGCATCGCCGGCGGTTCGGTCACCCTCGGCGGCGAGGCTCTGCAGGATCTTCCCGAGACGCGCATGCGCGACATCCGCGGCAATCATCTGGCGATGATCTTTCAGGAGCCGGCCACCAGTCTCAATCCGGTCATGACCGTCGGCGACCAGATCGGCGAGGTGCTGGTGCGCCATCGCGGACTGCGCGGCCAGCCGGCCTGGGACGAAGCCGAGCGCCTGCTCACCGCGGTGGGCATCCCCGATCCGCTGCGCAGGCTGTCCGAATATCCCTTCCAGCTTTCGGGCGGCATGAAGCAGCGGGTCATGATCGCCATTGCCCTGGCCGGAGATCCGAAGGTGCTGATTGCCGACGAACCGACCACGGCGCTCGACGTGACGATTCAGGCCCAGGTGCTCGATCTGCTGGCGAAATTGCAGGCCAGCCGCGGCATGGGCATGCTTTTGATCACTCACGATCTGGGCGTGGTGGCGCGCATGGCCCACCGGGTCGGCGTGATGTACGCCGGCGAACTCGTCGAAACCGGCGGGCGCGAGGATTTCTTCAGCGCTCCGTTGCATCCTTATTCCCGCAAGCTCTTTGCGGCCTTGCCGACTTCCGCTCAGCGGGGCCGGGCGCTGGAAACCCTGACTGGTCAGGTGCCCCGCCTCGGGACGCTGTCGGCCGGCTGCCGCTTTGCCGAGCGCTGTCCGCAGGTCCATGAACTGTGCCGCAGTACCGCGCCGGCCATGCATCAGGTGGGACATCAGACCGTGCGCTGCCATCTCTACGATCCGGCCGGACGCATGGGTTGGGTGGTGTCGTCCCATCACGCCGAGCTGCCGCCCGTCCGTCAGTCGAGCGAAGGCAAGGCGCTGGATGTGCAGACCCTGCAGGTGCATTTTCCCGTTCGCAAGGGTCTGTTTCGTCGGGTGGTCGGATATGTGAAGGCCGTCGATGGCGTTTCGCTCCATGTGCCGGTCGGGCAAACCCTGGCGCTGGTGGGCGAATCCGGCTGCGGCAAGACCACCGCCGGCAAGGCCTTGCTCAATCTGGTACCGGCCAGCGGCGGGAGCGCCCGCTACGGCGAACATGACTTGCTGACGCTTTCGCCGCGTCAGTGGCAGCCGTTGCGCCGTGAGCTGCAGATGATCTTTCAGGATCCGTTCAGCTCGCTGAACCCACGTATGCGGATTGGCGAGATCCTCGAAGAGGGCATGGTGTCGCTTGCCGTCGAGGCGGACGCCGCGGTCCGTGCGGACAAGGTGGACGCCCTGTTGCGCCGGGTCGGTCTCGATCCGACCATGCGCAACCGCTTTCCCCATGAGTTTTCCGGCGGCCAGCGCCAACGCATCGCCATCGCCCGGGCTCTGGCGGTATCGCCGAAGCTGATCGTCTGCGACGAACCGACCAGCGCCCTCGACGTGTCGGTGCAGGCCCAGATTCTCAACCTGCTACGCGACCTGCAGGCCGAATACGGGCTGTCTTATCTGTTCATCACCCACAATCTGGCGGTGGTGGATTACCTGGCCCACCACGTGGCGGTGATGTACCTCGGGCGGATCGTCGAGCGGGGAAGCGTCGAGGAAGTCCTGCGCGACCCGCGTCATCCTTACACGCGCATGCTGCTGGCAGCGGTGCCGCGGGTCGAGACGGCCGGTGCGTCGAGGCTGGCGACGACGGGGGAAAGGCCGGGAGGCGAAATGCGCGGCGATATGCCTTCGCCGCTGAATCCGCCGTCCGGCTGCCATTTTCATCCTCGCTGCAGCGAGGCTGCCGAGGTGTGCCGGACGCACTACCCGGAGGAGACGCGATTGTCGCCGACGCGGGTTGTGCGTTGCCATTTTCCGGGCCTGAAAAATCAGGCTTGAAAACGCCGAAGGCCACGCCTCTTGAGAGGGTGGCCTTCGGTGCGCTGCTGAACGCCTGGCGTTCAGCGATGTTTCTTGGAGGGTTTGGCCGGCGGTGTCGCCGCGTGTTTGCCGCCAGAGCCCTTGCTTCGGCTGGATTCCGCTTCGGCCGAATGGCGACCGCCCTTGCCGCTTCTTGAGGATGCCGCCGGTTCGTTGACCGGAACCCGGCGTTCGATCACCACCGTTCGACCGTGCTTACGAACTACGGTGTGATGGACCAGCGCACGCGGCGGAGGGGGCGGGGGCGGTTCGACGGCACCGGCCTGGGGCCGGCTGGGCATCAGGCTGGACAGGCTGATGCGATCGCCTTCGCTGTCGGAAGGCACGATCAAGGTGTAGCCGCTGCCAATGCGCGCCCGCGGCGACAGACCATTGACCTGACGCAGACGGGAGGCGGAAATTCCCAAGCGGTCGGCGACGCCTTCCAGCCCTTCGCCCTCGCGCAGCTCGTAGGTCTTCCAACTGGCGCTGGCGGGGTCGTGTTTTTGCAGATTGATGAGGAAGGCCTCGACCTTTTCGGCCGGAATCGCCAGCGACTGGGAGCCGTTGGTGGGCAGCACCGGGCGCTTATAACCCGGGTTGAGCGCCAGAATTTCATCTACCGGCGTTTCGGCCAGACGGGCCGCGGTGGCCAGATCGAGGGCGACGCGGCTCTCGACGGTGACGAAGTAGGGGCGGTTGGGAATCGGGGGCAGGCTGATGCCGAACAGTTCGGGTTGGGCGACGATGTTTTTCAGAGCCTGCAGCTTGGGGACGTAATAGCGCGTTTCGCCCGGCATGTTGAGGTGCTGGTATTCGGTGGGCAGGCCCGCGGCGCGGTTCTTGGCCACCGCGCGACCGACGGCGCCTTCGCCCCAGTTATACGAGGCCAGTGCCAGCTGCCAGTCGCCGTGCATCTCGTAGATGGCCTGCAGGTAGTCGAGGGCTGCGTTGGTGGAGGCGATGACGTCGCGCCGCTCGTCCACCCACCAGTTCTGTTCGAGCCGGTAGCTCTTGCCGGTGGAGGGAATGAACTGCCACAGGCCCGAAGCCTGGGCCGACGACAGGGCCATCGGGTTGAAAGCGCTTTCGACCATCGGCAGCAGGGCCAGCTCGGTGGGCATGCCGCGGCGTTCGAGTTCTTCGACGATGTAATAAAGATAGCGCTGGCCGCGGGTGAAAATTCGCCGCAGTGCGCTGGGGCGGTTGATGTAATAGATTTGCCGGTCGGTGACGAGATCGGTGTTCAAATCCGGCATCGAGAAACCCCGGCGGATTCGCTCCCACAGATCGTCGGGTTCGACGGTGAGGTCGATCGTGGGCACCTTGACGTGCTGATCGCGGATTTCAAAGGCCTGCGGCGGCTGCGCGGTGTCGTCGGACAGGGAATCGGCCTGGACGAGCCGGAGGGAAAAGTCGTCACTCCCACGGGCGTCGAGGCCGTCGGCCATCAGCGGGCCGGCACCCAGAAGAGACAAAAGCAGCGCGATAACTCTCAGAAACATCAGGTTTTGTC
Source organism: uncultured Zoogloea sp. (assembly GCA_937871125.1). Classification (GTDB taxonomy): domain Bacteria; phylum Pseudomonadota; class Gammaproteobacteria; order Burkholderiales; family Rhodocyclaceae; genus Zoogloea. The sequence continues at coordinate 18,986 of CALMXT010000360.1, forward strand.
GCGCAAAAAGCAAAGGCGGGATTTTATCCGTCTGCAGTGCGGGGGGTCAAACCAATGCAGGGTGGGCTACGGTCTTTGGCCGGAATCCGCTAAAGTACGCACCGCGCAGAAAAAGGCGCTCGTGGTGCGACTTTTGCGTCGCTTCGATCAGGAATTCATTCGAGACCTTCCCCCCCGTGAAAGCGCTACTGATAGAAGACACGCTGACGAGTGCCACCCTGGTGTCTCATCAATTGCGCAAAATGGGGATCGAGCCGGTTCTTGCCCGGGATGGCGAAAAAGGCATCGAACTCTTCAAGCAGGAACGTCCCGACCTCATTCTGCTCGACATCATCATGCCCGGCATGGATGGTTTCGAGGTCGCCCGGCGCATCCGTCAGCTCGAGCAGTCCGGCGAGTGGACGCCGATCATCTTCCTGACAGCCCGGACGGGCGATGCCGATCTCGAAAAAGCCATCAGTGTCGGGGGCGACGATTATCTGATCAAGCCGGTTTCCGAGACGGTTCTTGCCGCCAAGGTAAAGGCCATGCAGCGGATCGCCCAGATGCGTTATTCGCTGCTGGTGCTGACCCGCAAGCTCGACGATGCCAACCAGGAACTCACTCGTCTGTCTTCCCTCGACGGTCTGACCGGCATTGCCAACCGGCGCCAGTTCGACGAAACCCTGTTGCGCGAGTGGCGTCGCCTGTGCCGGCAGGGCCGGCCGCTGTCGATGCTGTTGTGCGACGTGGATTACTTCAAGCAGTTCAACGATGCCTATGGCCATCAGGTCGGCGACGAATGCCTGAAGGCGGTGGCGCGCACCCTGCAGGCCGTGCTGCGCCGTCCGGCCGACCTTGTCTCTCGCTACGGCGGCGAGGAGTTTGCGGTCATCCTTCCGGATACCGATCTCACCGGCGCCGTGCAGGTGGCCGAGGCGATGCGTGCGGCAGTGGAAGGGCTGCGCATCACCCATCGATATTCGAAGGGCAATGACGTGGTGACCATCAGCATCGGCGTTGCGTCGATCATGCCGGGCAAGGGTGAAAGCGATTCCGCCATGTTGCTCAAACGCGCCGACGATGCGCTTTATCGGGCCAAGCAGGCCGGGCGCAACCGCCTCGCGGCCGCGCCTGTCGTGTCCGCGGTCTGATCAGAAACCGTTTTTCCATTCCCGCAGCGCCGCAAAAACGTCCACGGGCCCGATGAGGCTGCGACCGGACCGGGTTTCGGCTTGGCGGATCACCGCCGGCTCGCCGGTGCGCAGGAAAGGATTGGTCAGCATTTCGCCCGCCAGCGGGAAGGGCACCGTGGGGCGGTTTGCGGCGCGAAGGGCTTGACTGGCGACGATGCGTTCGGCGATGGCGCCGTTGTCGGGTTCGACCGCAGCGGCAAACGCCAGGTTGGACAGGGTGTATTCGTGCGTGCAATACACCATCGTGTCGCCCGGCAGCGCGGCCAGCTTCGCCAGCGAGGCGAACATCTGGGCCGGCGTGCCTTCGAACAGCCGACCGCAGCCGGCAGCGAACAGGGTGTCGCCACAGAACAGCGAGGCTGCGCCGTAATAGCCCACGTGGCCGGCGGTATGGCCGGGAATGTCGAGCACGCGCAGTTCGACCTTCAATTCGGGCAGTACGACCACGTCGCCTTCGCCAACCGGATGGTCGATGCCGGCGATGGCCTCGTGCGCTGGGCCATAGACCGGAACCGGCGTCTGGGCCAGCAGTTCGGCCACGCCGCCGACGTGGTCCGGGTGGTGATGGGTGATCAGGATGGCGGCAAGAGTCAGGCCTTCGTCGGCGAGGTAGCGGAGCACCGGCGCGGCTTCGCCCGGATCCACCGCGACGGCGCACGCTCCTGCGCGCAGCAGCCAGATATAGTTATCGCGGAAAGCGGGAAGAGGAATGATCTGCATGTTTACACCATCATTGGATTGGCTTGCCCCGATACCGGGCGCCATCGGGGCATCCGCCGATACGGTCAAGCCGGAACGCTCGGGAATCTCCGCATGTGCGCCGCATTCAATCCATGAAGGAGCGCTGCAGGCTTCGGGCGGTTTCCGAACAAAGGCCGTGCGGAGAGCGGAATTGGTTCAGGCTGCAGACGTATAATCTGCAGCCCGCCATTGTAGGCGATCGCCGCCGCCCATCCCCGTTTTACCCGATGACTCCGTCCGAATCCTTCCCCGGCCTCCACGCGTGGCTCGACACACCGCTTGGGCGCTACGTGATGGCGTGGGAAGCGGCACGTTTCGACGGGCTGGTGGCGGACATCTTTGGCTACAACGCGGTGCAATTGGGAGTGCCCGAATCCGACTTCCTGCGCGCCAACCGGATGCCTTTCCGCTTCCGGGCCGGGGCCGGCGATGTGCTTGTCGAAACCGATTACGCCGCTTTGCCTTTTGCGTCCGGCAGTCTCGATCTGGTGGTACTGCCCCATGTCCTGGAGTTTGCCGTCAATCCACATCAGGTTCTGCGCGAGGTGGAGCGGGTGCTGGTGCCCGAAGGGCACGTGCTGATCGCCGGTTTCAATCCGATCAGTCTGTTCGGCCTCAAACGCCTGGTGGCGGGCAAGTGCGGCGCTTATCCGTGGCGCGGGCAGTATTTGTCGATGCGTCGGCTGAAGGATTGGCTGGCCCTGCTCAGTTTCGAAACCGGCAGTCAGGCGTCCGGCTGTTTTGTGCCGGCCCTGGAACAGAAGGCCTGGATCGACCGGCTGAATTGCCTGGACCGGGTCGGCGAACGCTGGTGGCCGATCGGCGGCGGGGTGTATCTCATCCACGCCATCAAGCGGGTGCATGGCATGCGGCTGATCATGCCGAAATGGGATCGCAAGGCCGGCGCGCGGGCGTTGGCGCCGCTCATCCAGAAAGCGGGAACGCCCAAAGGGCATCCCCAGAAAACCACCGACGAGAGAAATTTTGGACGAGATTGATATCTTTACCGACGGCGCCTGCTCGGGCAATCCCGGGCCCGGCGGCTGGGGCGCGATTCTACGTGCCGGCCCTCACGAAAAAGAGTTATGGGGCGGCGAGCCCGCCACCACCAATAACCGGATGGAGTTGCTGGCGGTGATCCGCGCCCTCCAGGCTCTCAAACGCCCGGTCGCCGCGCGGATTCACACCGACTCGCAATATGTGCAGAAGGGTATTTCCGAGTGGATTCAGGGCTGGAAGGCGCGGGGCTGGAAAACCGCCTCCAAGGCTCCGGTGAAAAACGAGGATCTGTGGCGGGCGCTCGACGCCGAAGCGGCGCTCCACCGGATAACCTGGTTGTGGGTCAAGGGGCACGCGGGCCACGTGGAAAACGAAAGGGCCGACGCCCTGGCCCGACGCGGCGTCGATGCCGTCAGGAAAGCCGGCCGAGCCGTGCATTCAGAGGAATCCCAAGCATGAGACAGATCGTTCTCGATACCGAAACCACCGGCCTCGACTGGAAAAGCGGCGACCGGGTCATCGAAATCGGCTGCGTCGAACTTCTCGACCGCAAGCTCACCGGCCGGCATTACCACGTCTACATCAACCCGCAGCGGGACATTGACGCCGGCGCGATGGCGGTGCACGGCATCACCAACGAATTTCTCGTGGACAAGCCGGTGTTCAAGGACATCGCCGACGAGTTTGCGGAATTCGTCGAAGGCGGTGAGTTGGTGATCCACAACGCGACTTTCGACGTGGGTTTCCTGAACTATGAACTGGGGCTGCTGGGCCGCCCGGTCCTCACCGCCCTGTGCCCGAGCGTGATCGACACGCTCAAGCTGGCAAAAGAGCAGAACCCCGGCAAGAAGGCGTCGCTCAACGCGCTGTGTTCGCTCTACGAAGTCGACAACACCCACCGTACCTTGCACGGCGCCTTGCTCGATGCGGAGTTGCTGGCCGATGTTTACCTCGCCATGACCCGCGGTCAGGAGAGCCTCATCATGATGCTCGACGAGCCGCCGCCGCAGGTGGACGACGGCGAGGGCAGCGGCCTGATCGAGCGCCCGCCGCTGCGCGTGCTGCGGGCGACGGACGAGGAACTCGCCGGCCACGACAAGGTGCTCGGCGAGATCGCCAAGGCCAACAAAGGCCATTGTTTGTGGATTCCACCGGAGCCGGCTCCGGCAGCCTGAGTGCTTCCGATCAAAAACCCAAACGGCCGTCGGACAAGACGCCGGACTTTTCCAAACGCCTGAGGGTCGGGGTCAGGTCCAGTCCGGTCGCCGCCTTGAGGGACGCCGCCCGTACGCGGAGTTCGGCAAGGCTGTTTTCGACCGGCTCGCCGACCGCGCCGAAAGCCACCACGTTGCCGCTTTCCAACTCCGGTAGCGCCAGCACGCGGCCTTCGAAAGCTTTGCCGA
>CALMXT010000361.1 GCA_937871125.1 uncultured Zoogloea sp.
CGGCCCGGGCGGCTTCGGCGGTGAGCTCGCGGGCGGCCGGGTCGAAGGAGGCGGGAATGGTGACGGTGACGTCCTGGGCGTCGAAGGGGGCGTCCGGATGGGCGGCGTTCCAGGCTTCGCGCAGGTGGGAGAGGTAGCGGATCGAGGCGGTGAGCGGCGAGATGCGCGCCACTTCGGCCGGTGCTTCGGCGGGCAGGATCGCCGCGCGACGGTCGACGCCGGGGTGGCACAGCCAGCTCTTGGCGCTGGCCACCAGGCGGATCGGGGTGGCAGCGCCGCGGGCTCGGGCGAATTCGCCAGCGGCAAAATCCTGCGCGCCGGTCCAGGGCAGCGCGAGGTCGCCCGGCGCCAGTTCGCTTTCGTGGGGCAGGTAGAGAAAGGACGGCAGCAGCGGACGGGCTTCGACGGCGCCGGGGCCGGTCAGTTGCGGAATCGACAGCACCTGCTGGACCGCCTGCTCGCCGTCGCTGGCGGTGACGTCCACATAGGACAGGGCGCAGTGGGTGGTGCCGAGGTCGATCCCGATGGCGTAGTGGGGGGCGCTCATAGCTCGACCTCCGCCTGGGCGACGATGCTGGCGTCGTGACCGGGGGCCAGCTTGGGCAGACGGGTATCGGACACCTTCCAGCCCCGGTGGCTGAGGCTGCCGGTGAAGGGCGCCTTGCCGACCACGTTGCCGGTGACGCGCACCGCGGCGGCGTCGAAACCTTCCGGCAGGGTGATGCGGCTACCTTCGTTTTCAGTGCGCAGGGGCTGGATGCTGAAGTGCTCGCGCAGCACCTTGCGGCAACCTTCGTGGACCACACGGGCGGCGGCGCCGATGTCGGCATCCGAATACGCCTTCACATCTTCCTCGATGAAATCGATGAAGCGGGCGTCGCGCTGCAGCAGGCCGAGCAGCTGCAACGCGGCTTCGTGGGGCGCTTCGCGAAGCTCGGGCGCCGCGACCGGCGGTTCGGGCGGCATGACCGGCTCGACGCGGTCGTTCAGCGCTTCGACACGGGCGGCGAAGCCGGGCTTGGACAGGATGGTGAAAAAGCTTCCGCAGGCGAGCGCGAGGCGGCGCATGAGGGAGGGATCGGGTCGGGTCATGGAAAAGTCCTTGTTTCGTCTCGGGCCTTGGCACTGAAACCGCGGCAGTCGTGACGGGATGGTCCGCAATTTTACTGCGTCGCAATATAACCTGCCGTCCGCCGATTGCCACCTGTTGCGTGGCGTCGGCTCCGGGCCGGCCGGATCGGCGGATGGCAAAATGAAATGGCTTTTGGTACGGTTGGACGCCAGAGGGGCCGCGCAGGTTGTAGCCTTCGGGGATGGGCGGCGATACGCATCGTTGATGCCGCGCAATGGCGGGAAGGCCTGCAGCGTTTAAGGTTCCCGGTTCCAACTACGATAATCAACCCACAGAGGCGATCATGATCACGCTCCAGCAAGTGCTGGCGACTCCCGGCAAGGAAAACCTCGAAGCCGTGTCGTCGCTTTACCGAAGCGCTTTTTTTTGTGCGCAACGCCTGATTTCCCTGAACATCAAGGCAACCCAGTCGATCATGGACGGCAATGTGTCCGTGATCCAGGCCTTGATCAACGCACGCAATCCCAGTGTCTGGAATGCCACGCAAACCGTGATGATGCAGCGCTTCATCGACCGCATCGTCTGCTACGCGGGCGACTTCAACGAAGTCGTCGCCGAGAACCAGCAGGAGCTGTCCCGCTTGCTCGAGGTCCGCGGCGAGAGTTCGGACAACGCGTCCGAATTCATGCTCACGGCGGCGCCCAAGATGATGGTCAAGGTGGTTCAGTCCATGCTCGACGCGGCGGTGGAATCCCGCAAGTCCATGCTGGACGTGGCCCAGCTGGTCGATGCGAACATCGGCGAGAAGCCCGAAGCGGCGCCCGCGACGCCGGAAGCCAGCGCCGACAAAGCGCCTGCAAAGGCGCCCAGGCAGAAGGCCGCGCCGCGCAAAACGGACTAGCCGGACAGACCGCCGATCGCGAGGGCCAACATCAGGTTCGCGTGGCTCGCGGTGTGAGAGGCGGGCAGTTCGTTTGTCGTAAGCTCGATTGAGGCGGCGTACAGCTGCCGCTCCCGCGCTGGCGACCATTCTTCCAGGCCGAGCCCGAGGCACTTTCCGCGCGCTTCGAGTTCCGCCCAGGCCAGCGCAAATCCGCGTTCGCGTTCCGGAGCGGACATTCTGGACAGCCGCACGGCACGGGCGGTGCCGAGGTAAAGATGCGCAACCGCGTCCCAGTCCGGGATCGGGGCGATTTCCGTCACATCCACGCCGATCCGCGCGCCGGGGCAGAGGCCGACGACGGCCAGTCCGGCGGCGTAGCTGATGCCGATCGATATCGGCAGGCCGTGCCACAGCGCCGCGACCCGAGCCGGCTGGCCGGGGGTGAAATCCAGACGAAGCTCCGTGGGACGATGTCCCAGGTAATCGGCCAGCAGCGCCCGCAGCAGGCCGCGCGCCGCGTCGCGCAACCGAGGCGCGGCGGCCCGGCAGGACCACAGGGTGGCGTTCCGGGCGGTCAGTTCCGGGCGGGCGTCCGCGTCGTGCAGGACGGGTTGGATCAGCGCTTCCAAGATTGGGCGGGTGAGCCGATCCAGGCGCTTTCCGGCGGCAGCACTTCGCCCTTCATGACCAGCGTCAGCGGCCCGATCAGGGCGCCGTCGCCGATGTGGGTGTCGTAGAGGATGGTGCTGCGGATGCCGACGGTCACCCTGCTGCCGATGTGCACTTTGCCGATCTTCATGATGCGGTCCTCGAAAAGGTGTGTCTGGGGGCCGGACCAGGCGTTCAGTTCGCTGCCGTCGCCGATATGCACGCAGTCGAACTCGGTGACGTCGGTGGTATCCATGAACACGTTGTGTCCGATCTTCACGCCGAGGAGGCGCAGCATCGTCGGCAGCATGGGGGTGCCGCGCAGATATTCGAGAAAGTTGGGGACGGCAATCGCTTCGTAGATGCTCGTCAGCGCCTCGCTGATCCACACGAAGGACGTCCACATCGGCGCCGCCCGCGGTTTGTAGCGGCCGATCAGCAGCCATTTGAGAATGACCACGAACAGGAAGCTGCACACGCCGTAGTAGATGCCGGACAGACTGAGCCCGAAGGCCATCTTCAACCAACGCTCGTCGGCAGCGGCCGGCATCGCGGTGAGCACGATCACGTAACCCACGCCGATGACGATGGACATCGGCGTGATGATGCGGGCCGCCTCCACCAGCGATCGGCCGATCCAGCGCCACACCGGCGGCCGGAAGGTCACCGCATCCGAAAAGCCGGTGAGGATTTCCCGCGAGGGAAGACTGACTGCCGGCGAGCCGACCCAGGTCTGCCCGGGGCGCATCATGTCGTTGTCCGGCGCCTTGGATTGCACTCCGATCAGCACGTCCGGCGGCAGGGTGGTGCCGTCCGGGATGTAGGCGCCGTTGCCGACGAAGCTGCGGCGTCCGATCACGGTGTAATCCACCGACATCCAGCCGCCGTCCACCTGCTCGTCGCCCAGCATCACCGCGTCGGCGATGAAGGTTTCGTCGCCCAGCGTGAGCATGTCGGGCACCACGCCCATCGCGGTCGAGATTTCCGCGCCCTTGCCGATCTTGGCGCCGAGCAGGCGATACCACAGCGGCGCATAGACGGTGGCATACACGCCGTGCAGTACATGCATGCTGGCCACCTGGATCTGGTTGGCGAGCCATTTGCGGTAATACATATTGCTGTGCACCGGCCATTGTCCGGGGGTCAGGCGCGGCAGCACGGCCCAGCGGATCGCGGCGCCGATCAGCGCCGTTCCGACGATCAGGATGGCACTGGCCGGCAGCGCCAGGGTGGCGTAGCGGGCCACCGCGAGCAGGTAGCCGTGGGCTTCGAGGGAAGAATCGGCGACCTGTTCGTCGAGGGCGTCGATCAGCGCGAAGGTCGGGAAGATCGGTAGGAAGAACAGCACCGCGGTGAGGGCCGCGCCGAGCGCGAAGAATACGGATTCGCAGCGCAGGCGCCGCGCCGACACCGGTGGGCGGACGGGGCGTTCGGAGGCCTGGAAAAGGCGTTGGAAGCTCGCCGGGGAGCCGTCCCACAATTCCCATTTGCCGATCCGGCCACCCCGCGACAGCGCCGCGAGACCGTCCAGCCGGCCGTATTCCGCAATCGCCGTGTCGCCTTCCATCACCGCATACGAACCGACATGGCACTCGGGCCCGATGTCGATGCGGCCGACCACCAGCTCGCCGCGCTCGACGCGCACGTTTTCCAGGTTCACGTTGGAGCCGATGCTGGTGCCGTCGCCAATGCTGAGAAGATGCGGCTGGCGGATCGTGATGGAGCCGATGACCACCTCGTCGCCGATCCGGGCGCCCATGGCCCGCAGATAGGTGACATACAGCGACGAGCCCGACAGCAGATAGGCGGGCGCCGTTTGATGCAGGCGGTCGGAGAGCCACCAGCGGAAATAGTGGACGCCCCATAGCGGATAACGTCCGGGGCCGATGTTCCACAAAAGCAGGCGGCTGCCCAGCACGGCCGTGCCGAAGCTGACCAGATGCGAGCCGAGGAAGACCATCACCGCGGCGAAGATTGCAAACGGAATGCTGTCGCCGGGGTCGCCGGTGAAGAAGTGGTAGGTGAAGAAGGGCGCCAGCCAGTTCATGATGTGCAGGCAGATCATGAAGGGCAGGGTCAGCGCCTGGGCCGTGCCGCACAACAGGCGGCGCCACACCGGCACGTGGGCGAACGGGGGCAGCGCCGAATCGGCGCCGGTGGCGATGCCGGCCTGCATGGCGTCGCAGATCGCCGAGACGCGGCGGTTGCGGTAGATGTCGCTCACCGTCATGTGGGCGAAGCGCGGATCCTGCCGCAGGGCCGATACCAGCCGTGCGGCCAAGAGCGAATGTCCGCCCAGGTCGTCGAAGAAATCGGCGTTGCGACGGATCGGCAGATGGGGAAAGAAGCGCTTCAGCCCGGCGAAGAGCGCGGTTTCCACATCGGTTTCGGGTTCGTCCGATTCGTCGGGAAGCGTGCTCACCGTCGTCGGCAGGGCGCGCAGCGCCTTGCGGTCGATCTTGCCGGAGATCAGGCGCGGGATGGACGGCACCACTTCGAAGTGGCTCGGCACCATGTAAGGCGGCAGCGCGGCCCGCATTCCGGCGCGCAGCGCGCTCACGTCGATAAGGGTGCCGGCGGCGGGCACGATGTAGGCCACCAACTGCTCCACGTCGCTCACCGGCTTGAGCACCACCGCGGCGGTACCGCCACCCAGCTGCTTCATCAGTGCCGCTTCGATCTCGCCCAGCTCGACGCGAAAACCGCGCACTTTCACCTGATCGTCCGTCCGGCCCAGGCAATGGACCTGGCCCTGGTCGTCGATGCGCGCCATGTCGCCGGTGCGGTAGAGGCGGGGTTCGCCGGGATGCGCCATCCACGGGTTGGCGACGAATTTTTCGGCGGTCAGCTCGGGCCGTCCGAGATAGCCGTGGGCGACGCCCGGCCCGATGATGCACAGCTCGCCGGTCTGTCCGGCAGGAAGCAGATTCATCGCCTCGTCGACCACCAGCAGCCCGTAGTTGGGCAGCGGCTGGCCGATGGTGACCGGCTGGCCGGCATGCAGCTCAGCCAGACTGGCCGAGACCGTGGCTTCGGTCGGTCCGTAGGTGTTGAACACCCGTCGGCCATCGGTCGCCCAGCGGTCGACCACGGATTGCGGGCAGATCTCGCCGCCGAGGTTGATCAGCCGCAGCCCCGGCACGTCGGTGGCAAACAGGGCCAGCAGGGTGGGCACCGAATGCAGCACGGTGACCTCGTTGTCCGCCAGCGCGCGGGGCAGGGCGTCGGGGTCGGAGACGATCTCGCGCGTCCCGATCCACAGGCTGGCCCCGACCAGATAGGCGATCCAGATCTCCTCGAAGGACATGTCGAAGGCGACCGAAAAGCCTTGATAGACCCGGTCGTCGCTGCGCACGCCGAGGATCGCGTTTTCACTGCGCAGGAAGTGGCAGATTGCCCCCTGGGCGATCGGCACGCCCTTGGGCTTGCCGGTCGAGCCGGAGGTGTAGATCACATAGGCGGGGTCGTCCGGGCTCGTGCCCTGGCGGCGCAGCAGAGGGGCGTCGGTGGCCTGGAGCAATCCGGCCTGATCCCAGACCGGGCAGCCGGGATCGTTCAAACCGGCGAGCAGGCAGTGGCCGCTGACGATGCCGACGGCCTGCGCGTCGTCGAGGCACACGGCGATGCGGTCGACCGGGGTGTCGGCGTCGAAGGGCAGCCATGCGGCGCCGGTCTTGGCGATGGCCAACTGACTTACCAGCAGGTCGATGCCGCGGGGCAGCCACAGGCCGACGATGTGGCCCGGCCTCACGCCGCGGCCGATCAGGTGATGGGCCATCAGGCTGGCGCGCTCGTCGAGTTCGCCGTAGCTGATCCGGATGTCGCCGAAAATCAGCGCGGTATGGTCGGGCTGCCGCGCGGCGGTGGCCTCGAATAGGTCGGCGAGCACCTCCTCGCGAAGGATGTCCGGTCGAGAAGAACCTCTGATGATCATAAGCAACGAATTCGATGGGGAATCTTGGTGTCAGGTCGGCGGGGCCCGGCCGGCGAAGGCTTCGAGCGGCCCGTGGCCTTGCGCGTGCCGACCAAGCGGCCGTTCGGCGCAGATCGAGACGATCTCGAACGGCGCCGGCCTGAAGCACGGGTTTCCGGAGGTTCTGGAGGGCGTCGGTGTCAGCCCATGGATGCGGCGGGACGGGGGCTGCCCGACTCGCCGCCGCAATCAAAGCCCGCTTCGCGGAAAGCGGGCGGCCAAAGTGTCAGACCTGTTCGATCCCCGCAAGCTTCCAGTAGCCGCGGTTCTCATCGACGAAATGCCACACCTCGTCCAGCGGCTCCGGCGTGGCGTTCGGCCCTTCGACGATCGATCCGGTGTAGCGGATCGACACCAGACGGCGCGAACCCTGATCGGTGACATCCAACGCTTGCGCCCGCATCGACACGACCGTCGTCTGGCCCGGGCCGCCGCGTGCGGCAATGTCGGCTTCGATCTGCTGGAACAGCAGATCGTCGAGGCGGCTGCGCAGGAAGGTCAGATCGCCGCGGTTGTTGGCGTCCTGCAATTCGTTGAAGGTTTTCAGGGCGATCTGTTCGACCCCGGCGGCGGCCGGTGCCGAAGCGCCGAAGGCCGGACCTTCGCCCATCTTGAACGCGGGGCCGGCGGTGGCGCGGCTGGCGGCGCCCGGCTGTTGGGCCGCCTGATAGCGCCGGAACGCCCATACGCCTGCGCCTCCGAGCATCAGCAGGCCAAGCAGCGAGCCGAAGCCGAAACCGCCCGAGCTGTTCTGTGGCGACATCGGCGCCCCGGCCGATTCGGCCGAACGCTGCATGTCCGGCGACGCACCTTGCCCGGCGGCATTACCCTGCGCTGCGGGCGCCTGGGCCGGCTGGGAATTGTGATCGCCCAGCATGTAGCCGGCCGCGGCGCCTACCGCTGCGGCGCCGGCGACGGTGCCCCAGCCGGGGCCGCTACGCGGTGCGGCCGCGGGCGGGGTCGGAGCGGCCGGATAGGCGGGCGCTTGCGCCGCGCCGGGGTAGGCGCCGACTGGCGCGGGGCCGCCGCTGCGGGCCTTGGCCATCACGTCGGGGCGGGTCATCCCCGCACTGCCGCCGCTGCCCAGCCGGGAAGACGAGCTGGAGGCCATCGGCGCCGACATCGCCTTGCCGGATGACACGGAGCGTCCGCCGCCACCGCCGAGCTTGGCTTCGCTGGCCAGCGGCAGGCCCGCAATCGCGGTTGCGAGCAGCATGGCCATGATCTTCCGGCTGGGTTGGCGAGAGAGTCGTTTCATTACAAAATCCTTTATGGGGGTCAGCAAATTGCCTGAAGCCGAGATTCTACGGATGTTTCGACGTCGTGGCCCGACATCGATCACATCGCCGGCTGCAAGTGTTGCGCCGCCGCATTTCGGGCCGCCATCCGTCCGCCGCCTGCAGCCTGATACGATATCGCCCCGGCATCGACGCGTCTTTTCCGTTCCGCTGCACCCATCCCTTTCATGTCCGACAACATCGACGGATCGATGCGGCGCTCGATGCTGCTGCACGCCCGCGTTCCTTTTGCTTGAAGCCGCTATCCCGGAGCTTTCGAATTGTCCCTCCCTCTGACGCCCGGCCTGATGCTGGTCCACGGCAACCATCCCGAAGCATTGCGCGATCTGCTGGTGGCGTGGATTCGCCGCTATCCGCTGGCCCCGCTCGAAACCGAAAACCTGTTGGTGCACAGCAACGGAATCGCCCAGTGGCTGCGGCTGGCGCTGGCCGAAGATCCGGCGGAGGACGGTGACGGCGGTGGCTGCGGGATTGCCGCAGGGCTCGACATGTCGCTGCCGTCGCGCTTTCTGTGGCAGGTTTACCGGGCCGTGCTCGGGCGCGACGCGGTGCCGGAAACCTCGCCCTTCGACAAGCCGCTGCTGGTGTGGCGCCTGATGCGCCTTTTGCCGGCATTGATGGAGCGGCCGGATTACGCGCCGCTCCGGCGTTTCCTGGCCACCGACGCCGATCTGCGCAAGCGCTTCCAGCTCGCCGAGCGTCTGGCCGACCTGTTCGACCAGTATCAGGTCTATCGTGCCGACTGGCTGGCCGCCTGGGCGGACGGCGAGGACGTGCTGATCCGCGCCGGCGGCGAGCGTCAGGCCCTGCCGGAGGGGCAGCACTGGCAGGCCGCCCTGTGGCGGGCGCTGCTGGCCGATGTGGCGATCGCCGAAGGCGCCGATGGGTGCGGTGCGCTGGCCGGGCAGGGCCGGGCGGCGGTGCATGAGGCTTTTCTGCGCAAGGTCGAGGCGTGGCCGGAGGAAGAACCGCGGCCTGCCGGACTGCCGCGTCGGGTGATGGTTTTCGGCATCTCGGCGCTGCCGCGCCAGTCGCTGGAAGTGCTGGCCGCGCTGGCCCGGTGGACCCAGGTGCTGATGTGCGTGCACAACCCCTGCGAGCATTATTGGGCCGACATCGTCGCCGACAAGGACTTGCTGCGCGCCACCCACAGCCGCCAGCGCCGCCGTGCCGGCCAGCCCGCCGACATCCCTGAAGAAAGCCTTCATCTCCACGCCCATCCGCTTCTCGCCGCGTGGGGTAAGCAAGGCCGCGACTTCATCGGCCTGCTCGACGAGCACGACAGCGACGCCGCCCGCGCCGGCT
>CALMXT010000362.1 GCA_937871125.1 uncultured Zoogloea sp.
TTCCATTTTATGAACGGTGGGATTAGCGAACGAAATCCGCAAAGCTTGAGCCTGCGGACCAAAATTACACTGGCCCGCCGGCTATTTCCGTCGCGCTGCCGCTGCCGCCTTCTGCCGCGCCCAGGCGGCCCCGAGGCGACTGTGCGGATAACGCTGCGCCACCGCCTCGAGGAGCATGTTGCCCGTGGCCAGCATCAGAAAGGCGTACAGCAGCGTAGCCCACCAGGCATCGGCGACGATCAGCACCGCCATCACCGCCAACTGGAAAAACGCGAAGGCCGCAGCCTTGAGCTGGCATGCCAGCCCGCCCTGCCCGCTCCCCGCCAGCCGGACGCCCATCGCCCACCATGTGGGGAGGACGACCAGCACTGCCAGAACCGTCATCGCCATGCCTGTTTCTCCCGTTCTGGATTGCCGCCCGTCGCGACGCCGGCCCTCATACGTCAGCGACAATCGGTCGGCAACATCGATTCGGGAATCCGGCGCCCGGTGCATTTCCAGATGGTCTTGCCATATGAATCCTCGGAGGCGTCCCAAGTCAGGCTGCCGCCGTTCGGAAAACCGCCTCCCTGCCGGATGGTCACGACCACCGCCCGGCCGTCCATTTCGATGCCGTAGACAAAAGGCGGCACGCTCGGCGCAAAGCCCGCGGCTCCGAGTGTCTCCGGAAACTGGGCGTGGTCCCGCCGATACGCGTCCACCGACGCCACGGCCTGACGTCCGAAACCGGCGGCTTCGCTCAAGCGGGCGCGGTTGGAATACACCTGATACTGCGGAATCGCGATGGCGGCGAGCATGCCGACGATGACGATGCCGAAGAGCAGGACGATCAGAACCATGGCGCCCTTGCCGGTTCCGCCCTTGCCGGCCAAGGTGACCAGCTGACTTTGCAGATCGCCGCCCGACGCTTCTGCCGCAGCCATCATGCGCGTGCAGTGACGATAATAGAGCGCATTGGCAAACATCCCCGGCAGCGCCATTTGTGCGGCCAGCCCGAGCAGATTTCCGGCCTCGCCGAAAAGCAGGATGAGAATCGTCGTCAGGACGTTGGCGGCAACGACGTAACCCAGCGCAAGGAGCCACATGCGCCGGTAGATGAACCAGAAAAAGCTGAACAGCGCCGCCGACCAGTTCCAGGTTGCCCCGGCCTTACCGGCGTCGTCGAAGCGCTCGAAATGGCGCAGGTAATATTCCTGGTTCTTCGGGCCGATGACGGCCTTATAGCGTTCCTCGCGCTCGGACATGTTTTTCTCCCTGGTCATCAAATTCATATCGGATAGCGTATTCCGACGTCACAACGGACGCAAATACGGCCACCGCCCGGACATCTGCACGGCATGATTTCGCGGCCGGCGAACGGGTCCGGTCCGGCTGGCAAAGATGGGCGCATTCCCGCTTTCCCGCGCAAGCCGAAGACCGATGCGCGGCCCGTTCAAGCGCGCCGCGTCGGGGTTGAGGTCGAGTGGAAGGCGCTCTGGTAGCGCCCGAGGCTGCGGATCGATCCGCAGACGAAGAGCACGTCGTCCGGGCGCACCGTAAAGTCGTCGTCGAAGGCCACCAGCACGTCCTGCCCGCGCTCGACGGCGACCACCTTGGCGCCGGTCCGGTCGAGTGCATCGTGACGCCACGGGTGCGCACCAACCAGCAGACCGGGGCTCAGGCGGCTGAACTTGATCCGGTTCTCGACCCCGAGACTCTGCTCGGCCAGCAGGTGATGGGCCAGGATCTGCCCGGCGACCTCGCCCACCGAGATCGCGAAGTCGGCGCCGGTCCGATAGAGCCGACTGGTGTTCGGCGAGCGCAGGACACGCACGATCAGCGGCACTTCGGGGGCGTACTCGCGCACCGCGGCGGTGGCGAACACCGATTCGCCGTCGTCGCTGAGCGCCAGGATCACCGCGCTGGCGTCGCGCACGCCGGCCCGGTCGAGGGTGCTGGTTTCGAGGATGTTGCCAACCACGTCCACGCCGGGTGCGGCAAGCCGGTCGATCACGACGCAGGTTTCGCCGGAGTCGGTGAGAATCTCCCGCACCTTGTTGCCCACGGCGCCGTAGCCGGCGAGAACGATGGGGCCGGTCCGGCGGATCGGCATCGCCATGCGCTCGACTTTTTCGAGGTTGTCGGGGGCGCCGACGATCACCAGGATCGCCCCCGGCTCGATTCGCGTATCCGGCCCCTTGGTGGTGGTGAACACGCCGCCGAACCACTGGCCGATCACCGACACGCGGTGTTCCTCGCTCAGGCGCAAGTCGCCGAGGCGCTGGCCCGCGAGGGCGCTGCCGGGCCGGACGCGGAACTCGGCCATGCCGACCACGGCGCCGAGCAGGTGCATGCCTTCGGCCGGCGGGCTGATCCGCAGGCTGGCGCGGGATGCCAGCGCGGCACCGAGCACATAGGCCGGGGTGAACACGTCGGTGGCGCCGATCTGGATCATCGGCGTGCGATACAGGGGCTCGCCGGCGAGGGCGTAGAGCGGACCGTCGAAGCCGAGCTCGCGGACGATCAGGGTGCAGGTGGCGTTGCCGTGGTCGTCGGAGTTGGCGACGACCGCCCTCGCCCGCTTGACCCGCGCCATCGAGGACGGATCGTCGGCAAGCTGGCCGAATACGACGTTGTAGCCGCGATCGCGCAGATTGCGCGCTACCTTCGTGTCTTCTTCGAAAATCACAAACGGTTCGCCGGTGCGTTTGAATTCTTCCAGCAGCGATTCGATGGCCAGACCGTAGCGGTAGAACAGCACCTTACCTTCCATATCCGGCAGCACATGCTGCAGGCGGACTTCGAACTGCTCTTCGAAATACGGCAGCACGAACACCGGGAAGATCAGGAAGACGAGAAATTGCCCCATGAACTGGCCGAGGATGACGAACAGCGCCACGACCGGGTGATTCCAGTGGCTGTCGGCGCCGTAGCCGGTGGTGGTGAGCGTCTCGGAGGCCCACTGGATGCTTTCGAGGAAAGTGCGGGGTGTGCCTTCCAGGTGCTCCATGCCGAGCATGTAAAGCACGCCGAGGATCAGAACGGTGGTTGGAAGTACGGCAAGCAGCGCCAACAGGCGCCGGGTCGAACGTTTGAGCTTGGAGAACATGAAGTGGGATGGGAAGGAATGAGGGCCGGTCGGAACGGGCGGCCCGAGTATCGGGGGGGCGCTCGCGAGGGTCAAGCTTTCGCGCCGGCCGCTCCGGCGGCGGAAGATCAGTTCAGGCTTGAGCCCTCTGCCGGCGGCAGTTCGATGTAGGTGTCCCTGACCTGCCGGGAGGTGAACAGATAGGCGGTCGCGACGATCGCCAGACCCAGCGCAGGCAGCGTACCCGCAACAAAGCCCGGGGCGGCGCTCGATGTCAGCTCGGCAACCTCGCCGGCAATCAGCAGGTAGAGCGTATTCACCACCGGCACGGCCAGCCAGATCGCCATCGTCGACCGGACGACGGTCGAGCGCGCCTTGCCGGTGGCCAGGATCATGCCGCCGTATATGCCGACGGCGATCGATAGCGCGGTCAGAAAGATCGCCGCGGTGTAGCAGATATCCCAATAAGGCGAGTTTGCGACGTCCGGGTGCCGACCCGCCACGTTCTGCAGCCAGTTGATGCTGTCGAGCCGATAGAGCGGATTGGCGATCAGCAGGCCGAGGACGATCAAAGTCAGGCCGCCGTGGATGCCGTTCAGCCGCTTGAAATAGCGGTACAGCGCAAGCAGCACCCCAAGCAGGGCGAGGGCCGAAACGGCAATGAAAACCGGGTTCAAGATCGGCTCCTTGGTGATGGCGGGAATCGGATTGCGCTGAAAGATCGGGCGCGTGCGGTCTGGCGGATTCGAGGGCTCCTCCGATGCCGCGCGGCGGCCAGTCTAACCGGAGAGCGGGTCGGCCGGTGAGCGGCGCGTCGCCGGCGGTCGACGGCCCTGCGCACCCCCTACGCAATCTGACGTATTTCTGTCGCGGCGCCCCGACTTTAATCTGGCCTTGCACTGCACAACATCGCAGCCCGGATTATTCGATATCAACCAAGGAGCTTCCATGAGCACTCGTCGCAACTTCATCAAGGCAACCGTCCTGTCCGCCGCCGTGGCGTCCATCGGCATGGCGACCTCCTTTGCGGCCCAGGCGGCCGACACGATCAAGGTCGGCATCCTGCATTCGCTCTCGGGCACGATGGCCATTTCCGAAACGGCGCTGAAGGAAACCGCGCTGATGACCATCGACGAGATCAACAAATCCGGTGGCGTGATGGGCAAGAAGCTCGAACCGGTGGTGGTGGACCCGGCCTCCAACTGGCCGCTGTTCGCCGAAAAAGCCCGCCAGCTGCTCACCAAGGACAAGGTCGCGGTGACTTTCGGCTGCTGGACTTCGGTTTCCCGCAAGTCGGTGCTGCCGGTTTACAAGGAACTCAACGGCCTGCTGTTCTACCCGGTGCAGTACGAGGGCGAAGAGCTCGAAAAGAACGTCTTCTACACCGGCGCGGCGCCCAACCAGCAGGCGATCCCGGCGGTCGAATACCTGATGAGCAAGGACGGCGGCGAAGCCAAGCGTTTCGTGCTGCTCGGCACCGACTACGTCTATCCGCGCACCACCAACAAGATCCTGCGCGCCTTCCTGCACAGCAAGGGTGTGAAGGACGCGGACATCATGGAGGACTACACCCCCTTCGGTCATAGCGACTATCAAACCATCATCGCCAAGATCAAGAAGTTCGCCGCCGAGGGCAAGAAGACCGCGGTCATCTCCACCATCAACGGCGATTCCAACGTGCCTTTCTACAAGGAACTCGGCAACGCCGGCCTGAAGGCCACCGATGTGCCGGTGGTTGCCTTCTCGGTGGGCGAGGAAGAGCTGCGCGGCGTCGATACCAAGCCGCTGGTGGGTCAACTGGCGTCGTGGAACTACTTCATGTCGCTGAAGAACCCGGAAAACACCAAGTTCATCAAGATGTACAAGGACTGGGCCAAGAAGCAGAAGCTGCCCAACGCCGACAAGGTGGTGACCAACGACCCGATGGAAGCCACCTACATCGGCATCCACATGTGGGCCCAGGCCGTCGAGAAGGCCAAGTCCACCGACACCGACAAGGTCATCGCCGCGATGGCCGGCCAGACCTTCAAGGCGCCGTCGGGCTTCGTGGCCAAGATGGACGAAAAGAACCACCACCTGCACAAGCCGGTGTTCATCGGCGAGGTGAAGGCCGACGGCCAGTTCAACGTGGTCTGGAAAACCCCCGGCCCGATCAAGGCCGCGCCGTGGAGTCCGTTCATCGCCGGCAACGACAAGAAGAAGGACGAACCCGAAGGCAAGTAAGCGCAGGCCTTTTCGGCAGTCATGGACGGGGGCTTCGGCCCCCGTTTTTCGTTTGGCGGCCCCGCCGGCGGGAAATCGACGCGTTGCATGGGTCGGGCTGGCAACGCGTAAGCCGACATCGGGCCTGAGTCCGCCTACGCAATTCGTCGTATTCCGGCCCTGCCCCGGCGTCCGTAACCTGAATGCTGTACTGCACAAACAGCGGAAAAACGACCATGAGCCGACTTATCATTCCCCTCCTCCTCTGCCTTTGGGCCAATCTGGCCCAGGCAGCCCCCGACGCAGCCCTGGTACGCCAACTGGCGGCCGAGGATTCCAGCGACAAGGTCAGCGCCATCCGCCAACTGGCGCTGGCGGCCGATCCGGACGCCGCACGCATCCTCAAGGCGATGGCCGACGACAAGCTCTATCTCGCCGGCGACAAGGCGGTCATCGTCGACGACGACAAGGCTTTCGATGCGGTCAACGGCGCCCCCATCGCGACGCCGGCCAACGCCGAATCGGTGACCGTCAATAACCGCATCCGCGGCGAACTGGCCAATGCGCTGGCTGCACTGAGCCTTTTCGACGCCGATCGGGCCGTGCGTCTGGCCTCCGCTCAAAAGCTGCAGAACAACGTGGGTGCCGAAATGGCGCCGCTGCTCGCCAGGGCGCTGGAGAAGGAAGCGGACGCCGAGATCAAGGCCTTGCTGACCCTCGCCCACGCCCAGGCCAGCCTTGGCAATGCCGATCCGGCGCTGCGTCTGGCGGCCGTCAATGCCCTGGCCGAAACGAGTTCGCCGACCGTGCGGAGCACGCTGCTGCCGCTCACCGACAAGGCCAGCGAACCCGACGAAAAGGTGCGCCTCGCGGCCACCGCCGCAATCAAATCCATCGACGGCCGCCTTGCGCTGACCGAGAACCTCGGACGGGTTTTTTCGGGGCTGTCGCTGGGCAGCATCCTGCTGCTCGCCGCCCTGGGGCTGGCGATCACTTACGGTGTGATGGGCGTGATCAACATGGCCCACGGCGAACTGCTGATGGTGGGCGCCTATTCGGCCTACGGCATGCAGAGCCTGTTCCGGGCTTATCTGCCGGACTACCTCGACTGGTATCTGCCGGCGGCGATCCCGGTGGCCTTCTTCGCCGCGGCGCTGGTGGGCGTGGTGATGGAGCGCACGGTGATCCGCTGGCTCTACGGCCGCACCCTGGAAACCCTGCTCGCCACCTGGGGGCTGTCGCTGGTGCTGATCCAGACTGCCCGGGTGCTGTTCGGCGCCCAGAACGTCGAAGTGGCCAACCCGGTCTGGATGTCCGGCGGCATCGAGCTGCTGCCCAATCTGATGCTGCCCTGGAACCGCATCATCATCGTCGGCTTTGCGCTCTTCGTGCTGTTGCTGGTGTGGGTGCTGATGAACAAGACACGGCTCGGCATGTTCGTCCGTGCCGTCACCCAGAACCGTCCGATGGCCGGTTGCGTCGGGGTGCCGACCTCGCGCATCGACACCATGGCCTTCGCCCTTGGCGCCGGCATTGCCGGCCTGGGCGGGGTGGCACTGTCGCAGATCTCGAACGTGGGGCCGGACATGGGCCAGGGCTACATCGTCGATTCCTTCATGGTGGTGGTGGTCGGCGGGGTCGGGCAGTTGGCCGGCGCCGTCTGGGCGGCGCTCGGGCTGGGCATCTTCAGCAAGCTGCTGGAGGGCTGGGCCGGCGCGGTGATCGCCAAGATCACCATCCTCGTCTGCATCATCGTGTTCATCCAGAAGCGTCCGCAGGGCATCTTTGCCCTCAAGGGCCGCTTCGTCGAGTAAGGGCCGGATCATGTACAAACCGCTTACCCTCCGCGTCTTGTCCGCGCTGGACATCAAGGGCTGGCTGGCGCTGGGCGTCTTTCTCGCCCTCGCGCTGGTCGTCGTGCCGGTGCTCAATCTGGCGGTGCCCGAAGAAAGCACCTTTCACATTTCGGCCTACGCCATCACCCTGATCGGCAAGATCATGTGCTACGCCCTGGTGGCCGTGGCGATGGATCTGATCTGGGGCTACGGCGGCATCCTGTCGCTCGGCCACGGCCTGTTCTTCGCCTTGGGCGGCTACGCCTTCGGGATGTACCTGATGCGCCAGATCGGCACCGACGGCAGCTATCACGCTGCGCTGCCGGATTTCATGATCTTCCTCGACTGGAAGGAGCTGCCGTGGTTCTGGCTCGGCAGCGACAGCTTCCTGTGGGTGATCCTGCTGGTGGTTGCGGTGCCGGCGCTGGTGGCCTTCGTGTTCGGCTATTTCGCCTTCCGCTCGCGGATCAAGGGCGTGTATTTCTCGATCATCACCCAGGCGCTCACCTACGCGGCCATGCTGCTGTTCTTCCGCAACGAAACCGGCTTCGGCGGCAACAACGGCTTCACCGACTTCAAGCGGGTGCTGGACCACAGCATCACTTCGCCGGAAACCCGTCTGGTGCTGTTCGGCCTCACCGCGCTGACCCTCGCCGCCACCTTGGTGTTCTCGCGCTGGCTGGTCACCTCCAAGTATGGCCGGGTGCTCACCGCCATCCGCGACGCCGAGTCGCGGGTCATGTTCATCGGCTACAACCCGCTCTGGTACAAGCTTTTCATCTGGGTGGTGTCGGCGATGCTGTGCGGCATTGCCGGCGCGCTCTATGTGCCGCAGGTGGGGATCATCAACCCCTCCGAAATGTCGCCCGCCAACTCCATTGAAATCGCCATCTGGGTGGCGGTGGGCGGACGCGCCACGCTGATCGGCCCGATCATCGGCGCCTTTGTGGTCAATCTGGCCAAGAGCTGGTTCACCGTGAGCTTTCCCGAATACTGGCTGTTCTTTCTCGGCCTGCTCTTCATCGTCGTCACCCTGATGCTGCCGCAAGGCCTGGTCGGCCTGTGGAAGAAACTGATGCTCAAGAAAGGAGCCGCCGCATGAACGCGCTCAACCCCACTGCCAACGCGCTTCTCGACGACCGTCCTTCAGGCAGCGACGGCGCCGACCAGATGGGCCATCTGGTCACCGGCGAACTCGACCTCTCCCACGGCGTCGCGCTCTACCTGGACGACATCACGGTCAGCTTCGACGGCTTTCGCGCCCTCAACAAGCTCAACCTGACCATCGACGCCGGCGAGCTGCGCTGCATCATCGGCCCCAACGGCGCCGGCAAGACCACCATGATGGACGTCATCACCGGCAAGACGCGGCCCGATTCCGGCTCGGCCTTCTTCGGTCAGGCGATGGACCTGACACGCCTCACCGAGCCCGAAATCGCCCACGCCGGCATCGGCCGCAAGTTCCAGAAGCCGACCATCTTCGAGCAGCACAGCGTGTTCGAAAATCTCGAACTGGCCATGAAGACCGACAAGCGCGTGTGGAAAAGCCTGCTCGCCTGGCTCTCGGGCGACGAGCGCGACCGCATTGCCGAAACCCTGCGCCTGATCCGCCTCGACCAGGAAGCCGACCGGCAGGCCGGTCTGCTCTCCCACGGTCAGAAACAATGGCTGGAGATCGGCATGCTGCTGATGCAGGAACCCAAGCTGCTGCTCCTCGACGAACCCGTCGCCGGCATGACCGACGACGAAACCATGCGCACCGCCGAACTCTTCGTGTCGCTGGCCGGCAAGCACTCGCTGGTGGTCGTCGAACACGACATGGCCTTCATCGAAAAACTCGGCGGCAAGGTCACCGTGCTGCACGAAGGCTCGGTACTGGCCGAGGGCGACCTTGCCACGGTGCAAAACGATCAACGGGTCATCGAAGTCTATCTGGGGCGCTGAACATGCTTAAAGTTGAAAACCTCAACCAGTATTACGGCGGCAGCCACATCCTGCGCGGCCTCTCGTTCGAACTCGAACTCGGCAAGGTCACCACTCTGCTCGGCCGCAACGGCGTGGGCAAAACCACGCTGCTCAAATCGCTGATGGGGCTGGTGAAGACCAAATCCGGCTCCATGCATCTGGACGGTCGCGACATCACCCATCTGCCGCCCCACGAGCGGGTGAAGGCCGGCATCGGCTACGTGCCGCAGGGCCGCGAGATCTTCCCGCGCCTCACCGTGGAAGAGAACCTGCTGATGGGCCTCGCCACCAAACCGGGCAGCACGCCGATCCCGAGCCGCATCTTCGAGATGTTTCCGGTGCTCAAACAGATGATGAACCGCCGCGGCGGCGATCTTTCCGGCGGCCAGCAGCAACAGCTCGCCATCGGTCGGGCGCTGGCCATGGGGCCGCGGCTGCTGATCCTCGACGAACCCACCGAAGGCATCCAGCCGTCGATCATCAAGGACATCGAGCGTGCCATCCGCATGCTCGCCGAAACCGGCGAAATGGCGATCCTGCTGGTCGAGCAGTATTACGACTTTGCCGAATCCCTCGCCGACCAGTATCTGCTGATGGAGCGCGGCGAATTCATCATGCGCGGCAAGGGCGAAACCATGCCCCAGGACGGGGTGCGGGAGGCGCTGGCGGTGTGAGCGGAGCCTGAACGCCGGGCGGAGCTTCGGGGCGCTCGGTTAAGATGGGAGCCTTTTTTCGGCCCCCGGAGCGCTCCGGCTCAAGCATGGCAAAAACCCCGACTGCGAAGGCAGCGTCTTCGGCGCCCCAGTTCATTCCGGTGGGCATCGTGCCCACCGACGAACAGATCGCCATTCAGACCTGCCGCGCCCGCCACCTCGTTGCAATGGCGAACGCCGGCGCCGCCAAGACCACGACACTGGCCCTGCGCATCGCAGAATCGGTCACCCGGGGCGTATGGCCCGAGAGCATCGTCGCGCTGACCTTCTCCGTCGAAGCGGCGCGCGTGCTGCAGGCACGGTTGATCGAAATCGGCCTCGACGAAAAGGCCGCCCGCCGCGTTCGCTGCGTCACCTTCGACGCCTTCGCCCAGCAGGTGCTGCGCGACTTCGAAGGCATCCAGCCGCCCTTTCTGGCGACCAGCGAGGCCATTGCGCCCCACGTGCGCAGCACCGTCGCCAAGCTTCAGCACGAAAACGCCCAGCGTCGTTCGCCGCGCGAACTCTGGCTGCCGGAACACAACGAACAGATCTTCGAATTCCTGACCATCGCCCGACAGATCAAGGCGCGCATGGTGAAGCCGGAACTGGAAGACGGCGAAACCATCGAAGAGCGCGCCGAACTGCTGGGCATCCCGGAAGGCGTCTTTCTGCTCTACCGCCACCTGGAACGGGAGCGGGCCGGAGACGGCATCGGGCCGCGCTGGCGCGCCGAGTTCGATGCGACCTACGACCTCGCCTGCATGCTGCAAAGCGAGGACGTGCGGATTCCGCTGCCCGCCTATCGCATCGCGATCGTCGACGAGCTCCAGGACATGAACCCGGCAAGCTACGCGGTGCTGGAACATCTGCTGGCGCGCGGCAACGCTTTTTTCACCGGCGCCGGCGACTTCGATCAGGTCATTCACCGCTGGGCCGGCGCCGACGTGAACTTCATCCGCACCCAATTCGGCCAAGGCTGGCGGAACGTGGAATCCCTGCCTCTGACCCGGACCTATCGCCACGGCCCGATCATGGCGCTGGCCACCGCGGCCTTGAAAAACAAGGAAGTCGTGTCGGGGCGCGACCATGAAACCTACCTCCGGCTGGTGCCGTATGCCGATCCGCGCACGGTCGGCGAGCAGGTGGCGGCCGACGTCCGCGACTGGAAAGAACGGGGCGGACAACTCGATGCCTGCGCGGTGCTGCTGCGCGCGCCCTATCAGTCCATCCACATCGAGAACGCACTCCTCGAAGCCGGCATCGGCTGGCGCGTGGAAGGCCTGGAAAGCTACCTGCTGCGCTCCGAAATCCTCATGTTGCGGGGGGTCGTCGCGTTTGCGCTGGAAGACTACGAATCGATTCCCGGCGTCGACAAACGCCTCAAGGTGCTGCACGCCCTGCTCCTGTGGCAGCAGTTCGAATGGGGCGCCAAGCGGCTTGAGGATAGCGCGCTGAAAACGGCCGCCGCCCAGCCCGAACTGTTCGACGCCTTTTTGAAAGGGCTGCTGCTCAAACCGCAAACCCGTGCCGACAAAAAGGCCGGCAAGCTCTCCGGCGACGAGGAAGAAGAAGCGGATTTCCGGTTTCTCGAAAAAATCAACGCGCTGCGCAAGAACGGCCGCAACGAAGAAGCCAACACCCTGCTCAACCTCCGCAAGGCCGACGCCGAAACCGTCGACGAGTCGTCGGCCCAGCGCAACGCACGCCTGCGCCTCGAGCGGACGCTGGCGATGCTCCGCGCGGCGCCGGCCGACGAGCCCGCCCATGCGCTGCTGGAGCGCGCGGTCGAAACGCTTCAACTCAGGCGGGTTGCCCGGGATATCTTCATCGAACCGAGCCGCGCCGTGATGGTGACCCGATCCATCGACGGCTTCATCGACGCATCGCGCCGTCGGAACATGTCCCTGCGCGATTTCGCCCACTGGCTGCGTAAGGCGGAAGTCCGGGAATCGCGCCTGCGCGCCAGCAGCACCGTCCTGTTATGTACGGTCGAAGCGGCCAAAGGGCAGGAATTCCAGTCGGTCATGCTGCCCTATCTCGAAGAAGGCGCCTTCCCGATGGCGGGTTGCGACCGCGCCGAGGAGAGCAACCGTTTCTACGTCGCGGTCACCCGCGTGCGCGACGAACTCAGCCTTTACGTCCCGGAAGCGCCAGACCGGGTCAGCGCCTTCGTCAAGGCCATGCAGGTCGACAAGGCCATCGCCCGCGGTCGGCTCCAGTCGGGCAACCCGGCAGCCGGGCGATAGACAGCTCGAAGACAACGCCGCTTCAGCGTCTGCCGTGCCGCAAGGGCTGGGCCGACGGCCTTTTTTTGACGGCATTCTCCGCATCGAAGCGAAGGAGCACGCTATTGGCTCCGGTGCGCACCTTGAACCAGTCCGAAATGCGCTGTCGGGCGGTTTCGGACAGCGCCTCCTGGGTGCTGATGTTCAGGTACAAAACCCGCTCCTTGCTGCTGTCCGCTGCGATGTTCACGCCCTCGCCGAACATCACCTTGGTGACTTCGGGATAGAGTTGGCGCAACTCGGCGCTCACGTTGTCGGCCTGACTCAGAATGGCATTGCGAGCCGCCAGTTCGGCATTGAGCTTCTGGAGTTCGGTGTCGCGATGCCTCACCGTTTCCTGACTTTCACGCAGGAGATCGGAAAGCAGGCTGGACTTGAGCGCGGTGACATCGACCCGATGGTCGCCCATCTGGTGCAGGACGATCTTGGTGTTGTCGAGATGGGCTCCGGCGAGGCGGGCTTCGATACTGCTCAGCGTATCGGCGCCAATCGGATCGCCGACCAGCGAAAGATCGATGATTCGCTTGGCTGGATCGATTCGGATGTCGACCACTTGCGCACTTGTAAAGACGAACTCCCGTGTAACGAAGCTCTTCGCGTTGGCCCTGAAGACTTCGTCGCGAACCAGATCGAGCGCCAGATACACGCTGGGCAAGGCGGTGCCCAATGCCAGAATCAGCAGCGACGACTTCACCCGTTTGGCAAGGGCCGGGGTCGCAAACCCATGTCGTTTGAGGTTGAGGGCGCGGATGCCGGCCACGGTGGCCAAGGAAATGAACACACAGTTGATGGTGTACAGATAGAGCGCGCCGCCGACGAAGCGCCATTGGCCCGTGGCGAGTCCGAAGCCGGCGGTGCACACCGGCGGCATCAGGGCCGTGGCGATGGCGACCCCCGGAATCACGTTGGACTTCTCCTTGCGCGTGATCCCGACGATGCCGGCAAGGCCGCCGAACAGCGCAATCAACACATCCCACAGCGAGGGGGACGTGCGCGCCAGCAATTCGGACTGTGCCTGCTGCAAGGGCGTCAGCGAGAAATACAGGGCCGAGACAAACAGGCTGATGAGCGTGGCGATCCCCAGATTGGTCAACGAACGCTTGACCAGGTCGAAGTCGTAAACCGCCACACCGAGACCGGCCCCCATGATCGGCCCCATCAGCGGCGAAATGAGCATCGCGCCGATGATGACGGCGGTGGAGTTGACGTTGAGCCCCACCGACGCCACGAAGATCGCAAAGACGAGAATC
The DNA here is from genome assembly GCA_937871125.1 of uncultured Zoogloea sp. Taxonomy (GTDB): domain Bacteria; phylum Pseudomonadota; class Gammaproteobacteria; order Burkholderiales; family Rhodocyclaceae; genus Zoogloea. The sequence continues at coordinate 13,300 of CALMXT010000362.1, forward strand.
CACGGCGTAGCGCCACGCAACTCGACGCCTTCGCGAATCCGGGTTTCGATTTCGGCATCGTCCGCCTTGTCGTCGCGGAGGTTGAAACGCGCCCGCATGAAGCGGCGAAAGCGCGAGACGGGCCGCGATTGCGGGGGCTTCAGATTGCTGTCCATGACTTCCCGTTCTTGCTGACGGCGATTCCGATCGGGCATCCGAACTGAGTTTTTTCCAATGCACTTCCCTCCGTTTGATCGTTCAAAGGGTGGCATAAACCCCCGGGACTGTCACGCCGACGGCCGCCGCCTGCGTATTCCTGCGTATTCCGCCCGGCGCCGATTTCCGCCACACTCCTGCCCATGACGTCCCGCCTTCCGCACGCCTCGCCGGCCTGGCATGCCGAACTGCAGTTGCGCTTCGCCCGATCCGGCGAGCGCACCGTGCTGCGCGAAAACCGGCATTTCGGCCCCTTGCGGGTCCAAAAGGCGCTTTACCCGGAAGGCGACGCCGTGTGCCAGACGATCCTGCTCCACCCGCCGTCCGGCATCGCCGGCGGCGACCAGTTGCAGATCCGCGCGGCGGTGGAGAACGGCGCCCATGCCCAGCTCACCACCCCGGGCGCCGGCAAGTGGTATCGCAGTGGGGGCGCCGATGCCGGGCAACAGATCGAGCTCTCGGTCGGCGACGGCGCCACGCTGGAATGGCTGCCGCAGGAAAGCATCGTTTTCGACGGCGCACGGGCGCACATGCGCACCTGTGTTTCACTCGCCGCCGATAGCCGCTTCATCGGCTGGGATGTCCTGTGCCTTGGACGCGCGGCCTCCGGCGAGCGTTTTTTGAGCGGACGCTTCGACCTCTTCTATCGCATCGACCGTGGCGGCACGCCCTTATGGATCGAGCGCGGCCGTTTCGACGGCAGCGATCCGATGCTCGCCAGCCCCGCCGGCTGGGCCGGTGCCACCGTTTGCGGCACCCTCGTGACAAGCTTCCCCGAACTGCCCGTCCAGGCCGCCCAACTGCTCGAAGACTGCCGCCGAACTGCGCCCGTCGACGGCGCGAGCCACGCCATCACCGCTCTGCCCGGCCTGCTCATGGCCCGTTATCTGGGCAACAACAGCGAAGCCGCGCGGCTGTGGTTTGCCGCTCTGTGGGCGATCATCCGCCCCGTGTGCTGCGGTCGCGCCGCACTTACCCCCCGAATCTGGAATACCTGAGGAAAGCCCATGGAACTCACCCCCCGCGAGAAGGACAAGCTGCTGATCTTCACCGCCGGCCTGCTGGCCGAACGGCGCAAGGCCCGTGGCCTCAAGCTCAACTACCCGGAAGCCGTGGCGCTGATCACCTGCGCCATCATGGAAGGCGCCCGCGACGGTCGCAGCGTGGCCGATCTCATGCACGCGGGCACCCAGATACTGACCCGCTCCGACGTGATGGACGGCATCGCCGAAATGATTCCCGAAATCCAGGTCGAAGCCACCTTCCCGGACGGCACCAAGCTGGTCACCGTCCACAACCCGATTGTCTGAGGCGCGCACGATGATCCCCGGAGAACTTCTCGCCGAACCCGGCGAACTTGAACTCAACGCCGGCCGGCCGACCATTACGCTGACGGTGGCCAACACCGGCGACCGCCCGATCCAGGTGGGCTCCCACTACCATTTCTTCGAAACCAACGCCGCCCTCGGCTTTGATCGGGACGCCGCCCGTGGCTACCGCCTCGACATCGCCGCCGGCACCGCCGTGCGCTTCGAGCCGGGCCAGACGCGTACCGTGCAACTGGTGGCGCTGGCCGGCGACAGGAAGGTCTACGGATTCCGTGGTTTGATCCAGGGGGCGCTATGAGCACGAAGATTACCCGTCAGGCCTATGCCGAGATGTTCGGCCCCACCACCGGCGACCGCCTGCGCCTGGCCGACACCGGGCTGATCATCGAGGTCGAGAAGGACTACACGATCTACGGCGAGGAAGTGAAATTCGGCGGCGGCAAGGTCATCCGCGACGGCATGGGCCAG
>CALMXT010000363.1 GCA_937871125.1 uncultured Zoogloea sp.
CCGCCCATGCCCGGACCGGGCTGGGCCCAGACGCTACCGGCCAGCAGCAGGCTGGCACAGCCCAGCAGAAACTTGCGGTTGAAGCTACTCATGTTTGTCTCCCGATGATCTACGACTATGGCCGACGTCGTGTCCGGCAGGCATTGTGCCGGGGCGTCGGAAACGCTTCTACCCACAAATATTAGACCCCGCTGATGGACTTGCAAGCGCGGCAGCGGGATGGATTGCGAAGGATCAATCCTTGGCCGGTTCGGCGGCGAGCTTGCCGACCGCGGTGATGACGCGCTGCAGCGCGGCGTCGTCGAGGACGGCAGCGCGTTTGACGAACAGCCAGCCGGAGTTCTTGGGGTTGATGACACGGACCATCTCGTCGGTGATGCGGGCGGCGTTTTCCACGAACCAGCCGGGCAGGGCGAGGACCGGAAACACCGGCAGACGCTCGCCGGTTTCGGCTTGCAGATGGCGGGCCAGCCAGTCGGCCTGACGCCGGGCCTGCTCGATGGGCGCGGTTTCCATCCAGCCCGGAAACTTCAGGCATTTGCCGTCGTAGATCACCTTGACCGCCTCGGCTCCCTGACCGGCGGCCGGTTTGAGGCGCGATTTGGTTTCCACCGCGAAGATGCCGCCCGGCGTGATGACCACATGGTCGATGTTGAAATCCTGGGCCTGGACGTCGTGGATGATGCGGTTCCTGCCGGCCAGCACTTCGGCCAGTTCCTGCGCGGCGGCCTGTTCGGCGCGGATGCCCTGTTTCATCTTCCGCAGCCCCGGCATCCGGCGGACGATGCGCCAGGAGAGGATGGCCGAGACCGTCAGGCCGATCAGCAGATAGATCGTGTCGAGGGTATGCCAGTCGATGTCGGTTTCCGGTAGCCGCTTGGTAAGGATCATGAACGCGACGACTAAGCCGGTGCTGAGCGACCAGAGCATTCGGTCCAGCACTTTCTCCCGCTCCTTTTCCAGGCGGATTTCGAGGCTGCTGCCCGGCAGGCGGCGCAGACCGGTAGTGAGCGGATCGCGGCGGGGCTGGCGATCCAGCCACCAGGCAAAGCCGAACACGGCTGGTGCCAGGATCAGAAGCGGGAGAAGAGAAAGGGCGAGGATGAGGACGGGGATCATGCGGCGGCTTCGATGGACTGGCTCACGCGCGTCGCGTGGAGTCGGGAGGGATGAAAGGGCGTGAATGTATTCTGACTAACGCGGCAGCGGCAAGCCGGATGCCGGCGTAATGCGGCCCCGGCTGGAGCGGACTTGTCGGGCGGCGGCGGCATCTGCGGCCCGCATTCTCCATGTGGGTGGCAAGGGGATGACGGTGCGATCCGACCGGCGCGAAGAAAGTCGGGAGGAGGGCCGAGAAGTCTTTCTTGCTGCCGACGGGGTCGTAACCTAACCTCAGAAGACGGAGGCGTGGCGGTTTGGTTTGCTGTGTTTTTCCCGTATCTGTACTTTCAGTGAGTACCCGTTCGAGGTACCTCAAGTTTTCGTCTCCGTGTCGATCCGATCAATCGGTGGTGGCTGGCCCGAAGTCCGGCCGCCAATCCAGGAGGGCGATGTCATGAGCGAATACCGTTACCGGTCCCAGGCATGGGACATTCGGCATATCTACCGCGAAGCGCGGGCGAGCGAGGATGGCGAGCGTTGCATGGTGGCGCCATGTCCGGAGCTGGCCGACAAACTGAAGAAGGAGCTGACGGCGATGCGCGGCAAGGCCAAGGACTTCATGGCCTCGTTCCAGCTGCGCGCCTCGGAACCGCGGCATGACGGTTTCAACGACGGGATGATCTTTCCGCCGGAGGATTATCCCCTTGGCGCCTCGCCGAGCATGATCCGCGGGGCCGCGGCCGAGCGTGCGCCCTTGCGCGGCGTGGTGCGGGTGATCGTGGTGCTGGTGGATTTTGCCGACAAGCCGATGGTGCAGACGGCCTCCCATTTCGAGCAGCTCTTCTTTTCGACCGGGGTGATCCCGACCAAGAGCGTGCGCGAGTATTACACCGACGTGACGCGCGGCTTGGTCAACATCCAGGGGCAGGTGGTGGGGCCGTTCCGCCTGCCCAAATCGCTGGCTCAGTATGCCCACGGGGCGTCGGGCACCGGCGCGGCGCTGCCCAACGCCCGGACGATGGCGCGGGACGCCGTCGTGGCGGCCAACGCCAGCGTGAATTTTGGGCTGTACGACAACGACGGCAACGGCTACGTGGATGCTTTCATCGTCGTGCATGCCGGGCCGGGGGCGGAAGTCACCGGCAAGCCCGGCGACATCTGGTCGCACAAATGGACCCTCGACGGCGGCGCGATGAACGTGGATGGCACCAAAGTGTATGCCTACCTCACCGTGCCGGAGGATTCGAAGATCGGCGTGTGCTGCCATGAGTTGGGTCATCTGCTGTTCGGTTTCCCCGATCTCTACGACACCGACTACACCTCGGAAGGCATCGGCAACTGGTGTCTGATGGCGGGAGGCAGCTGGGGCGGCGGCGGCAACACGCCGGTGCATCCTTCGGCCTGGTGCAAGGCCAATCAAGGCTGGGCGGCGGTGACCAACGTCACCGCCAACGGGGTGAAGAACATCGCCGACGTGAAGGATTCGGGGAAGATCTATCGCCTGTGGAAGAACGGCGCCGCGAGCAGCGAATACTTCCTCGTCGAAAACCGCCAGAAGACCGGCTTCGACGCATCGCTGCCGGCCGGAGGGCTGCTGATCTGGCATATCGACGACAGTGTGGGCGGCAACACCAACGAGGCCCATTACAAGGTGGCGCTGATGCAGGCCGACGGTCTGCGCGACATGGAGTTGGACCACGACCGCGGCGACGCGGGCGATCCCTATCCCGGTTCGAGCAACAACACCACTTTCAACAACACCTCGACGCCCGGCTCCAAATCGTATGCAGGCGCCAACACCTGCGTGGCGGTGACCGGCATCGGACCTTCCGGGCCGGTGATGAGCGCCAGCCTGCGGGTGAAATGCACCGTCGTGAAGGCCAAGAAGGAAGTGGCCATCGACAAGACGGCGATCTCCGACAAGACCGTGGCAAGCGAGAAGAACCAGCTGGCCGAGAAAACCGTCATCAGCGAGAAGAAGATCGAAAAGCAGGCCGAAAAGCCGATCACCGACAAGTCGGCCGGTTTCGACAAGGGCACGACCGAGAAATTTTCCGAAGGCAAACTCAGCGATCTGCCGGGGGGCGGCCTGCCCGGCGGCGGTGGCCTGCGTGCGACCGACCTCGGGGCGCTGGAGGCACGGATCGCCCACATCGAGGCCTTGCTCCTTGGCGGACAGGCGGCGCAGCCCTTCATCTCTCGGGATCTGCGTCCGGACTTGTCCGATAGCGCCTATTCCGGCGAGGACGATCAAGAGTTCGATCCCTCATCCGGCACCGGCAAGCGCCTGCTCGACCGGCCGGCCGGCTGAGCGCGGTGACGGCGCGGGTGGTGCTGATCCTGGCCGGGCGCGGCGACGCTTCGAGCGAAGCCGTCGGGCTCGGTCTGGCGCAGCGCGGCTGCCCTGTCGTGCGGGCGAGTGCGGCGGATCTGGCCTTGGCGAAGTGGTATCACGCGGAGGGCGAGGGCACGCGGGTGGTGCTGCCGGACGGCACGCCGCTCGACGACGGGCGGATCGGCGCGGTGCTGAACCGCCTGGAAGGGCCGGACTTGCCGCAGTTTGCCCGCGCTCCGGCGGAGGATCGGGATTACGCCGCTGCCGAGTTCGCCGCGTTGCTGGCCAGTTGGCTCAACGGGCTGAGTGACCGGGGCGTGCCGGTGGCCAATCCGCCTGGGAGCGACGATGCCTGGTCGGCGGCGCTTCACCCCCTTGGCTGGCACGCGCTGGCGGTGGCCCATCGGCTCAGGGTGGGGGATTTTGCGGTGGCTTCGTCGGTACGCGGCGGCGTTTGCCGCGGGCTTGAACGGGTCGGCGCCGGCGACTGGCCGTCCGGCTGCGATGTGGCCGGCTGGTATCGGACTGCGCCGGGGCGCGGCGCGGTGTGCCGGGTATGGGTTTTTGGCGCGGATTGCGGCGGGCTCGAAGCCGGATTGGCGACGCGTTGCACGGCCTTCGTGCGGGCGTTGGGTCTGCGTTACGCGGCGCTGGATTTCGTGGCGGAGCGCGGCGGGCTGCGGCTGATCGAGGTGGTGGCGCGTCCGCCGCTCGACGATGCCGCGCTGGCCGGGCGTTGCGTCCACTGGCTGAGCGCGGCGCTGGAGGGGGCGCGATGAAAGGTCCGGTGCTGATCTGCGGCGTGGCCAGCGAATCGCCGCTGGCCATGGCGATCGAGGCGGCCGAAAGGCTGGGTGTGGCATTTCACGTCATCGATCAGCGCCGGCTTGCCGGACAGGACATCGAGGTCGGCGTGAAGGGCGGCAAGCTGATCGCGCGTTGGTGGAACGGGACGCAGGCGGTCGACCTGACCCGCTGCGGCGGCGCCTATACCCGCGCCGTACCGGCCGGCTTGCTGCGCGATCCGCCCACCGACCCGCGCGGGCTGCTCCACCGCCATTATTTCGTCGATGCGCTGAATGCCTGGCTGGAAGCCGCCCCGCTGCGGGTGGCCAATCGGATTGCGGCGGGCATCTCCAACGCATCCAAGCCCTGGCAGGCGCAACTGATCCGCAGGGCTGGATTCGCGACGCCGGAGTCGCTGCTGACCAACGACCCGGAGGCCGTGCGGGCCTTCCGCAAGAAGCACGGGCGGGTGATCTTCAAGTCGGCGAGCGGCGTGCGCTCCATCGTCACCCGGCTTGCCGGCACCCAGGATGCGCAGCTCGAACGCGTGCGCGCCTTGCCGACGCTGTTCCAGGCCTTTGTGCCGGGCGTCAATTACCGGGTGCACGTGGTGGGCGAACGGGTGGTGTGCACGCGGGTGGATTCGGATGCGACCGATTACCGCTACGCCGGCCGCGAAGGGATGGCGGCCCGGATGCAGCCCGACCGCCTGCCGCCGGAGCTCGCCCGGCGCTGTGTCGGGCTTGCCGCCGGGATGGGGCTGGAGCTTGCCGGCATCGACCTCAAGCGTCGGCCGGACGGCGAGTATGTGTGTTTCGAGGTCAATCCATCGCCGGCGTATAGTTGTTTCGACCGCGAGTCGGCCGAAGCGGTGGCCGAGGCGCTGGTGATCCATCTATCCGGAGGTGCCCGTCGTGGAAGTCATCGAAAACGCCACCCGCTTGAAAGCGTGCCTGCTTGAATGCGCCGACGATCCGACCCGTCCGGGCTGGCTGCGGGTTTCCGTCGAGGTGCGGCAGGTCGGCCCGGTGGCGGATCTGCCCAGCCTTGTGGATGCCCGTGCCGGCGAAACCCTCGCCGTGCTCGTCGGTCCGGCCGACCGGGATAAGGTGGCAGCGCTCAAGCCCGGCAGCGACATTGCGCTGCAGGTTCGCCTGCGCGCACCGGGGGTGCTGACGGCGCTGCCGGGAACCCTGGCGGCAGACTGATCCGGCCCATTGGCCGATGCGCATCGGGGCTGTCCTTGCCCGGCCCCGGCGATTTGGGCGCATTCCGGCTGCTCACTGTTCTTCTTCGCGTTCCTTCATGGCGCTGCGGGAAAGCCGGCCCTTGCGCGGCCAATACCCGGGCGCCGGCCTACCTTTTGAGGGGTTTCATTTACGTATCCTTACAAGCGCTTCGTGTAGCATAGCCGCGCCCGTCGGCTGGCCTGTGGCTGCGTTGCGGGCACTTTTTCCGGACCTTTCCGGTTCGGCTGCGCTTCGGAAAACTCTTCATGTCCAGCTCGTCCTCCTCCGCTCCCCGCGCCCCCGATTTACCCAAAAAGCGTCGCCTCTGGCCTTATGTCGTCGGATTGATCGTGGTGGCGGCCGGAGCGTGGTATGCCACCCATCGTGCGGTGCCAGACGACGAAGGCGGGGCGAAGTCGGCCGAAGGGCGCCGGGGCGGCCCCGGCGGGCGGGGCGACAAGCCCACGCCGGTGACGCTGGCCAGCGTTGCCGCCAGCGACATCCGGGTGACCGTGCCGGCCCTCGGCAGCGTGGTGCCGCGCAATCAGGTGACGGTACGTTCGCGGGTCGATGGGCCCCTGCTGGCGGTGAAGTTCACCGAAGGCCAGCCGGTAAAGGCCGGCGAGGTGCTGGCGCTGATCGATCCGGAGCCTTTCAAGGCGGCGCTGGAGCAGGCGCGCGGTACGCTGGCGCGGGATGCGGCGCTGCTCAAGAACGCGAAGATCGACCTCGACCGCTACCGCGGTCTGCTGGCCCAGGATTCCATCGCCACACAGCAGGTGGATACCCAGGCCGCGCTGGTGCGCCAGTATCAGGGCACGGTGCAGGCCGACGAGGCGGCGGTGAAGAGCGCCGAACTGCAGCTTTCCTACACCACCATCAAGGCGCCGATTGCCGGCCGGGCCGGTTTGCGCACGGTCGATCCGGGCAACATCGTCAAAGCGTCGGACACCGCCGGACTGGTGACGATTGCCCAGCAAAGCCCGATCACCGCGGTGTTCGCGGTGCCGGAAGACCGCCTGCCGGCGATCATGCAGCGCGTGCGCGACGGCCGCGGGCTGAAGGTGGAAGCCTGGGATCGGGACATGAAGATCCGCCTCGCCGAAGGCAGCCTGCTGGCGGTGGATAGCCTGATCGACACGACCACCGGCACCGTCAAGCTGAAAGCCGAGTTCGCCAACCGGGACGGTGGCCTGTTCCCCAACCAGTTCGTGAACGTGCGCCTGCTGCTCGACACCCTCACCGGCGTGGTGGCCGTGCCGACCGCCGCCGTGCAGCAAGGGGCCAAGGGCAGCTTCGTCTATCGCCTGGGCGAAGGCGGCAAGGTGGCGGCGGTGCCGGTCAAACTCGGTCCGGTGGACGGCATGCTGGCGGCGGTGGATTCCGGTCTGGCGGCGGGCGACAAAGTGGTGGTGGACGGCCTCGACAAGCTCAAGGACGGTGCCCAGGTGGAAGCCATCGATCCGAAGGCGGCGGATGCGCCGGGGCGCGCGCAGAAGCGCAGCGGTGGCGGTGGCCGGCCGGCGCACTGAGGGGCGCCGGCTCAAGTCATGAATCCTTCCCGCCTTTTCATTCTGCGGCCGGTGGCAACCTCGCTGCTGATGATCGCCATTCTGCTGGCCGGCCTCGTGGCCTACCGCTTGCTGCCGATTTCGGCGCTGCCGGAGGTCGATTACCCGACCATCCAGATCAAGACGCTTTACCCCGGCGCCAGTCCGGACGTGATGACCTCGGCCATCACCGCGCCGCTGGAGCGCCAGTTCGGCCAGATGCCGGGGCTGGACGAAATGTCGTCCACCAGCTCTGGCGGCGCCTCGGTGATCACCCTGCGCTTTGCGCTGTCGATGAGCCTCGACGTGGCCGAGCAGCAGGTGCAGGCGGCCATCAATGCGGCCTCCAACCTCTTGCCCACCGATCTGCCGGCGCCACCCACCTATAGCAAGGTCAACCCGGCCGACGCGCCGATCCTCACCCTCGCGGTGAGTTCGGCCAGCCTGCCGATCACCCG